>JAKPSO010000887.1 GCA_029571495.1 Pseudomonadota bacterium | reverse complement strand
CCAGAAAAAACGATTGTGACGGTGCAGGGGCAGGGCAACACCTCTGCGGCATCGATTCCCTTGGCGTTGGACACTGCTGCTCGCGATGGCCGAATTAAGGCGGGTCAGCTGGTGCAGACGGTGGGTGTCGGCGGCGGCTTTACGTGGGGAAGCGCGCTTATTCGCTGGTGACGGTGCCCGGTTACGGCTGGCGATCATCGCGATGATCTGAGTATGGCTTTTGGCCTGGAACGACGTTCCGACGGTCGTTGTAACGAAATTGTAGAAGTAGTCGACTTTATTGAAAAATGCGCTCAAACGACTGCCAATTGGTCGATGGCGCCGGAAAGCTGATATGAAGCTTGCATTTGTATTTCCAGGACAAGGTTCGCAGTCGGTGGGCATGATGGCCGCGTATGCTGGGCTCGCGCAGATTGACGCGACGATGGCCGCAGCCGACGTTGCGCTGGCCTCGCCGCTGACCGCGCTCATCGCGAGCGGCCCGGCCGAGGAGCTTGCCGTCACGACGACGACGCAACCCGCAATGCTCGCTGCCGACGTGGCCGTGTGGAACGCTTGGGTGGCGGCGGGTGGCCCCGCGCCGTCAATGGTCGCCGGGCATAGCCTCGGCGAATATGCGGCGCTTGTCGCGGCGGGCGTGCTGAACTTTGACGCGGCAATGAAGCTCGTGAAGGCGCGGTCGCAAGCCATGCAAGATGCCGTACCGGCGGGCGTCGGTGGCATGGCTGCTGTGCTCGGTATCGAGCCGGGTCCACTCGCTGAAGTGTGCGACAAAGCGAGCCAAGGCGAGGTGGTCTCGTGCTGCAATCTCAACGCACCGGGACAGATTGTCATCGGCGGACACAAAACCGCGGTCGAACGCGCCATCGTGCTCGCGAAGGAAGCCGGCGCGAAGCGGGCAATGCTCTTGCCGATGAGCGTTCCGAGCCACTGTGAACTCATGCGGCCCGCTGCGGCTGCGCTGGCCGACGCGTTGAACCGCACGTCGTTCGCCGCGCCTCAAATTGCGGTGATTCACAACGCGACGGTAGACGTCGCGGGCGACGCAGCAGCCATCCGTGCCGTGCTCGCGGATCAGCTGTTTAAGCCCGTGCGTTGGATCGAAACCGTCAACAAGATGGCCGAGCAGGGCGTCACGCACATCGTTGAATGCGGTCCAGGAAAAGTGCTCGCCGGTATGGTCAAGCGCATCGCGCCGGACATCAAATGCCTGACGCTGTCCGACAAGGCAGCGTTTGACGCTGCGCTTGCGGAATTGGCCGCTGCTTAGGCGATAACTGGCGCGTCGATCGACGCGCGAAACGCCGCAGCGGACACGGCTCGTCCGAACAAAAAGCCCTGACACAAGTTGCAACCATGGGCCGCGAGGAAGTCGCGTTGCGCCTGCGTTTCGACGCCCTCGGCGATGACCTCAAGGCCCAGATTCCGGGCCATACCGACAATCGTCTGAATCACTACCGCATCCGAGGCATTGGTGCCAATGTTGTCGATGAACGGTTGAGCGATTTTGAGTTGCGAAATAGGTAGCCGCGTGAGATACGACAGCGACGAGTGACCGGTGCCGAAATCATCAAGCGAAAAGCGCACGCCGATGCGCACGAGTTCGTCCATTTTGGCAATCGACGCATCGACGTCATCAAGCATCACGCTCTCCGTGATCTCAAGCATCAGTCGCTCCGGATCGACTGCATGACGCGCCAGCGCCATTCGGACAGTGGCGACAAATGTCGGCTGCCTAAACTGTTGGGCACTGACATTGAGCGACAGCGACAAGTGCGCAGTCTCGCTATCAGTCGCCCAGCGCCCTAACTGTTCGCAGGCGTTCTCAACGACCCACGCGCCGATCTGCGTGATCAAACCCGTTTCCTCGGCAAAAGGTATGAATTTATCCGGAAGCACGATGCCGCGCTCCGGGTGATTCCAGCGGATGAGCGCTTCTGCGCCGACCACAATGTTGTCGGCATTGACCTGCTGTTGATAATGCAGCGCAAACTGGTTCAGACCCGCTGCAGCGTGCAACTCTTGCTCCAGCAACGCGCGCGACTGAATCGCGTCTTCCATGTACGCGCTATAGAAGCGGAAAGCGTTTCGCCCCGCAGCTTTCGCTTGGTACATCGCGATGTCGGCTTGTTTGAGAAGCTCGTCCGCTGGGCTGCCGTCGCCATTGATGAGCGTGATGCCGAGGCTCGCTGTGCAGGCGTACTCGAGCGCGTCGAGCATGTAGGCGTGTCCCAGCAGTACGCGAATGTTCTCGGCTACGACGGTTGCGCCGCTCTGCGCCGCCGCGGTGTCATTTCCGATGTTTTCAAGCAGCACGACAAACTCGTCACCGCCCAACCGCGCCACGGTATCGCCGGGCTTCACGGCTGTCAAAAGGCGCTCCGCAGCCTGAATCAGCAGCTTGTCGCCGACTTCGTGTCGCATGGAGTCGTTGAGCGTCTTGAAGTGATCGAGATCGATGAACACGAGGGCGGCCGGGCGACCGCTGAATGCGCTCGAGGCAATGGATTGCTTCAGACGATCCATCAACAATCGGCGGTTGGGCAGGTTGGTGAGAGGATCGTAGAACGCTAGCGCCTCTATTTCCGCCGCAGCCGTGCGACTCGCCGTAATGTCGCGCGAGATGACGATGAATACGGGTTGCCCGTCGGAAGGCGTGGCTTTCTTGCAGACCGACAGTTCGAACCAGCGGCTCCCCTTAGCGCGAGGTAATTCGAACTGCTTACCGAACGACATGCGGTCACTGTTGGCTTCGGCCAGTGCAGCCATCACTGTCGCCGCAGCGGCGGGTGGGAGTACGTCGCGCACGAGTTTGCCAACCACTTCGATCGAAGGCGTTGCGGACACTTCAGTGCGTGGCGAGTGATAGCTGTAATAACGACCATCCAAGCCGACCTCGTAGAGCAAATCTGGGATCGCGTCGAGAGTCGCGCGCATTTCCGATTTGCTCGCCGAAAGCTCGCGCTGCTGTAGCTTGCTCTCGGTAATGTCGGTGAACGTTGACACGCGACCACCGTCCGGGGTGCTACGTTCAGAGATTCGAACGATGCGGCCGTCGGGAAATGGCTGCTCAGTCTCGGAGGCGGTTAAAAGCGCCTCGCCCGGAGAGGTGCCTATTAGTTGGCTCTTCGCACTTAGTGCTGGCGCGAACAATGGATGACCGCCTGCTCGGCCCACAATAGTGGCGTACGACTCGTCTTTCTCCATGCTCGCTGCGAGCCACGGATGGAATTCTAAGAACTGCGGGTTCCACGTGACGACCCGACCGTCGTTGTCCAGCAGCAGGAATCCATCGACCATCGACTCAAGCGCTTGGTCAACTGTCACCTTGGCGCGCGCAATTTGCGATTGTGCGCGCCGCAGTTTCAGCACGTACGCTCGCATCATGACCGCGATCCCAACGATGAACGCGATGAACGCCGCAGCGCCAATGAGGATGCCGCGGCGCAGATTTTTCCAGTCCGCGAGCGCTGTCTCGAGCGGAATGCTCGCCGTAATGACAAGGTTCGGGTAGAGAGTCGGTCCCGCGACCACGATGGCTGGCACATTCGTCACGCGACTCTGCAAGTCGAGCGCGTCGAGTTCTTTGAAGTTGCTGCTACCGAGCGCAGGCTGCAATTGGGTGCCGATCAACGCATCACGCGCCGGATGGCTTGCCAGCAATTCGCCATTGCCTCGTTCAAACGTGATTTCAAACGCATCCGGCGCGATGCCTCGCACAGTACTCGCCACGAGGCGTGAAACGCCGACCTCCGCTACCGCAATGCCAGTCCCGCCGGCCGCCAATGGCACGGCACGCGCAAAGAACAGAACTCGCTCGGCGCGCGCAAAGCTCGATATCGGCGGGCTCACCGTGAGCGTCGGTACTGCACTGCCCGCCACTTCCGCAAGAAAAGCGGCCGGTAGCTCGACGCCCAGTCGCTTCGCGCTGCCGTCGGACGTCATCAGGACGTCGCCGTCCGCGCTCAGAATCGAGACGTGCTGTACGAGCAAATTTTGCGTGGCGAGGCTCGCGAGGACTTGATTTCGCCGCGCATCGTCGTCAGCGGATTGCGATCGGATGAGCGCGACCAGTTGCTCGGCTTGCGTTAGCAGAAGATCGACGCCGAGGAGACTACGGTTGACCGCGGCCTCCGCGCTGACCAGAGCGGACGACGCCTCACGCTGCCGCGCCGTGAGCGCGGACGACTTGCTAAGCGCGATGAGCGTGATCGCCGCCGCTACCACCGCGGCGACAAGTGCCGCTGCGGTGGCTGCGATCGTGAGTTCAACGTGACGGGTGTTGCGCAATGGATAGGGTGCCTTAGGCTGAAAGTAAGTCTTGTGAAGGGGGCTTCGAGTGCCCTTAATTTGGGGCGGCTGCGTCGATTCGTGTCGCGCCTTTGAGCGTTTCATTCCACACCGAAGCGCACTTGTCGCCGCATCGCTGAACCCAGTTTTTGAGAACAGTCGCGCGCAATATTTCCTGCCGCCGTCGGTCGTCGATCGCTGTCGGATTGACCGCGGCCATCGCACCTTTTTTTCCGGTGTCGCAACTCTGCGAACCGGTGTTACAGGCGATGCCTTCCACCGTGTCACGCTCAGACGCCGACCAGATTCGTTGCTCGAGTTTAGGTAGCTCCCGTTCCAACAGCGCACGCAACTCAGGATGTATCGCACGCCAGGTATTTTGATTCGCAGCGAACACCGAGAGCCCCCACGTGACGGGCATGTTGTAGAGCTGCGTCGTCACTTCATGCAGGCCAAGGGCATTCCCAGATTTCGCTGCCGTAACCGCACACTCGGTGTTGCCGCTGTTCATATTGCGAATAATTTCCGCGTATTCGGTGATGACTGGCGTACCGCCGAGGCCCCGAATAAAGTCAGCGCCGGTCGCGCTGGAGACGCGCACGCGTCGTCCCGCGATATCTGCCAAGCGACTTAGTGGCTTCTTGCAGAAGATCACCTGTGCCGGGTAGGTGTAAATGCCGAGGAGTTGAATGTTGTAGTTATCACGTAGTGATCGCTCTAAGTACGGTCGGAACGACGCTACGGCTTTGCGCAGCGACGCGATGTTCGGGTTGAGTCCCGCCAAGTCGGGTGCATTGAACTCGGGCGCTTCCGAGGCCATTTGGCTGAGCAACGTCGTGCCAAACGGAATCACACCAAGCTGGATCATCCGCAATAAATCCTGCCCCGGCACTCCAGCACGATCAAACGGCACCATGTCGGCGGCGAACTTGCCGCCGCTGAGCTGCGCGAGTTCAACGGTCCAAAACGGACGCTCAAGTTGCGAGTACCGCCCGGCGCCCGCCAGTCCGCCTACGATGCGAAGCGTCTGTAGCGGCCGAGCGGTTGCCTTGTTGCCTTCATCGGGAGCCGCATTCGCCATCGAAATATTGAGCACAGCTGCAACAAGTGCAAGCGTTGCAGCGCGAGAGAAAGCCCGTCCAACCACCGTGCTCGAGCGCGCAACCAGCGCGCGGACACGTGAACGAAGGGAGCCGGGAAAACGTGCAATCACGGGGAGAACAATCAAACGGGCAGGTACGCTGGCGGATGCTGGCGTCATTTACGAAAGTATGCCCCTCACAAAGGGCGGCGGGGGCTAAGGAATTTCTGGTAAGGCATGCGTCGCACGGCGCGTGGCTGTCGACGAATCGCGCCGCACACGCTTAAACGACCCTGCGCCGCGCTGTTTTACTTTTGACAATTCAATGTTACAGGGTCAACATCGATCGCGTGTGCGACGCCCAGACGTCGCTGCACGGCGTTCGACCGTCGGCGCGTCAGCGAACACATTCGCCTCGGGCGATATATTCGTGCACAAGTCAGCGTCGTCGGTCGCGTCGGTGCGGCGATGCGGCGATGCGATTGCATCGGAATGATCAGGCGAAAAGCCTCGGGAGGAACATGAAAGACAAAGTCACACTCGTTACCGGTGCTACGCGCGGCATCGGCGCGGCCATCGCGCAAACGCTCGCCGCCGGCGGCGCCAAAGTCGTCGGCACGGCTACGTCGCAGGAAGGCGCCGACAAAATCTCCGCCGCGCTCGCTCCGTATGGAGGCCGTGGCATTGTTCTTAACGTGACCGACGCGGCCGCAATTGATGCCGCCCTCAAAGACATTGAAGCAAAGGAGGGCGCGGTCGCCATCCTGGTCAACAACGCCGGGATCACGCGTGACACACTCCTCATGCGTATGAAAGACGACGACTGGGACGCGGTGCTTGACACCAACCTGAAGAGCGTGTTCCGCCTAACACGCGCGGTGAGTCGCGGCATGATGAAGGCACGCTTTGGTCGCGTCGTCAACATCGGCTCGGTCGTCGGCTCAATGGGTAACGCGGGACAGGTGAACTACGCAGCCGCAAAGGCCGGGTTGATCGGCATGACGAAATCACTTGCTGCCGAACTCGGTTCACGCGGCATCACGGTGAATCTAGTCGCGCCAGGATTCATCGACACCGACATGACGCAGGCGCTTCCGGAAGCGCAGCGTACAAAGCTTGTCGAAATGATTCCAGCGGGACGCCTCGGCACGCCCGCCGACATAGCGCATGCTGTGAGCTTTTTGTGCGGTGACAACGCCGGTTATGTCACTGGAACGACACTACACGTAAACGGCGGCATGTATTTCGCCTGATTTGGGCGAAGTTGTCGCGAAATCGTCATATTTCAGCCCAGTCGAGTTGCTGCTCTAGGAACTCGATTCCTTTGTTAAAATTCTGGTTATGCGGCTTCTTGCCGTTTTTCCTTAAAGGATCCATCAAGGATTTGTTATGAGTGATATTGAAGCTCGCGTAAGAAAAATTGTTGCTGACCAACTCGGCGTTGCCGAAGCAGACATCAAGAACGAATCGTCGTTTGTTGATGACCTCGGTGCCGACTCGCTCGACACAGTGGAACTGGTCATGGCGCTCGAAGAAGAATTCGGCACCGAAATTCCGGATGAAGAAGCCGAGAAGATTACGACTGTGCAACTCGCGATTGATTACGTCACCGCGCACAAGAAATAAGTCTCAGGGTTTCCGCCTTTGAGCTTTCCAAAAGGCGGCAACTGTGCCGCCTTTTTTGTTTCCAGAAGAAGTTTTTCGCCATGACATCAAGACAGCGCCGCGTCGTTGTGACCGGTTTAGGCATTGTCAGTCCCGTTGGGATTGGTGTTGCCTCCGCGTGGGACGCCATCACCAACGGTCGCTCGGGTATTGGCCCGATCACCAAGTTCGACGCATCGGCCTTCAACACACGCATCGCAGGCGAAGTCAAAGGCTTTGACCCAGCGCTCTACATGTCGGGCAAAGAAGCGCGTCGCTACGACACGTTTATTCACTACGGCATCGCCGCTGCGAAAGAAGCCCTTGCCGACGCTGGCATCAGCGCCAACCCCGCCAATCCTGACCGCTATGGCCTCTCGATTGGCTCCGGCATCGGTGGTTTGCCGCTAATTAACGAGACTGCACTTGCGTTGCACGAAGGCGGCCCTAGAAAGATTTCTCCGTTCTTCATCCCCGGCTCGATCATCAACATGATCTCGGGGCTGATCTCGATAGAGTTCGGCTTTCAAGGTCCAAACCTCGCCGCGGTGACCGCATGCAGTACGGCAAACCACTGCATCGGCGAGAGCATGCGCAAGATCGAATACGGCGACGCGGATGTGATGGTCGTCGGTGGGTCCGAGGGCGTTGTCTGCGGTTTGGCGGTAGGTGGTTTCAATGCCGCGCGCGCACTCTCGACGCGCAATGACGATCCAACAGCGGCGAGCCGCCCGTGGGACGTGGACCGCGATGGCTTTGTGCTCGGCGAAGGCTCCGGCGTCTTGGTCATCGAAGAACTTGAGCACGCGAAAGCACGGGGCGCGAAGATTTACTGCGAACTGGTCGGCTACGGCGTGTCTGGTGACGCTTACCACGTCACCGCGCCGCGCGAAGACGGCGATGGCGCCCGTCGCTGCATGGTCAACGCCATGAAAAACGCATCGCTCAACCCAACCGACATCGAATACGTCAACGCGCACGGCACGTCGACGCCGCTCGGTGACTTGGCGGAAGCGACTGCGCTCAAAGGTGCCTTCGGCGATCACTCGAAGAAATTCATGGTCAGCTCGACCAAATCGATGACCGGACATTTGCTCGGAGCCGCAGCGGGTGTCGAGGCGGTATTCACGATCTTGGCGTTGCGCGACGGCATCATTCCGCCGACGATCAACTTGCACAAACAAGACCCAGCGGTCGACATGGATCTCGTGCCCAACACCGCGCGTCAGGCCAAAGTCAACGTCGTCATGTCGAATAGCTTCGGTTTCGGCGGCACCAACAGCACGGTCATATTCAAGCGAATTTGATCGCTGCCTGCTCCTGACGTAGGGTGGGCAACTTGTTTTGTCCACGCGTCACTTCGCAAGTTTGGTTACGTGGGCAACGCGTTGCCCACCCCACGAACTGCTTACAACTTACCGTTCACCACAACAAAAAATGTCTCTAGTCGTTCACAAATACGGCGGCACCTCGATGGGCTCGGTGGAGCGCATCAAAAACGTCGCAAAACGCGTCGCTAAATGGCACCGTGCGGGCTACCAAATGGTGGTCGTACCCTCAGCCATGTCGGGCGAGACCAACCGCTTGTTGGCGTTGGCCAAAGAAGTTAACGCCGATCCCGATCCGCGCGAACTCGACATGATTGCCTCGACCGGCGAGCAAGTCTCGGTCGGCCTGCTCGTCATCGCATTGCAAGCCGAAGGCATTGACGCCATCAGCTACTGCGGCTGGCAAGTGCCGATTCGCACCGACAGCTCGTTTACCAAAGCGCGCATCACGAGCATCGACGACGTGCGTGTTCGCGCTGACCTCGCTGCCGGCAAAGTCGTTGTGATCACGGGCTTCCAAGGCGTGACCGACGACGGTCACATCACCACGCTCGGTCGCGGTGGTTCCGATACCCAGGCGGTCGCCGTTGCTGCCGCCATGAAGGCCGACGAATGCCTGAT
>JAKPSO010000880.1 GCA_029571495.1 Pseudomonadota bacterium | reverse complement strand
GCCGAACAGCATTTGCAGCTTTCGCAAATGCGAGCGATCGAACAAGCACGCCCGATGCTGCGCGCGAACAATACTGGCATCACGGCCGTGATCGACGAGAAAGGTCGCGTGATGCAGCGCCTAGAACCCTTCGTTGAAGGCATCTTGGAGACGACAGTGCAAGGCCGCACAGGCGCGACGCCGTACATGATGTGGGGCGATCTGCCGGTGTTGCTGATGTGCCTCGCGGGCCTCGGCATCGGCATGGCGCGTCGCTTGCAGCGCGGAAAAGCGCCGGAAGCCCCGTAAAATTGCAGCATCCAACGAGGGGCGCGCAATGCGCGCCTCTCACTGCCAATCGCTCACCGAATCAATGATCACTTTTCAAGAAGCCATCCTGCGCTTGCAGGCCTACTGGAACAAACAAGGCTGCGCCATCATTCAGCCATACGACATGGAGGTCGGCGCAGGTACTTCGCACACGGCCACGTTTTTGCGCGCGCTCGGCCCCGAGCCCTGGCGCGCCGCGTATGTGCAACCGTCGCGTCGCCCGAAAGACGGTCGCTACGGCGAAAACCCAAATCGTTTGCAGCACTACTACCAGTACCAAGTCGTGCTCAAACCCTCGCCGCCAAACATTCTTGAGCTGTACCTAGGTTCGCTCACGGCGCTCGGTTTTGATCTGCAAGAAAACGACGTTCGCTTCGTCGAAGACGATTGGGAAAACCCAACGCTCGGCGCGTGGGGGTTGGGTTGGGAAGTGTGGATGAACGGCATGGAGGTGACGCAGTTCACGTACTTCCAACAAGTGGGCGGGCTGCCGTGCAAGCCAATCACCGGCGAGATTACGTTCGGTCTTGAGCGTTTGATCATGTATTTGCAAGGTGTGGACAACGTTTACGACCTCGTGTGGACGCAGTGGGAGGAGAACGGCGAAACGCGCACGCTGTACTACCGCGACGTGTTCCACCAAAACGAAGTCGAGCAGTCGACGTACAACTTCGAGTACAGCGACGCCGACGCGTTGTTTAGACATTTCAACGATTACGAAGCCGAAGCGAAACTCTTGATGGAGAAGCAACTCGCGCTGCCGGCTTACGAGCAAGTGCTCAAAGCGGCGCACACTTTTAACTTGCTCGACGCGCGCGGCGCGATCAGCGTGACCGAGCGCGCGGCCTACATTGGTCGCATCCGCAATCTTGCGCGTACTGTGGCGCAGAGTTACTACGACAGTCGCGAACGGCTCGGCTTCCCGATGCTCAACCGCGCGGCCGCCGCCGCTGCCGTTGCCACGGCAAAGGTGGCCGCATGAGCGCCGTGATTTCTAAACCCTTGTTGATCGAGCTTTTCACTGAAGAGCTGCCACCGAAGGCGCTCAAGAAATTGGGCGAAGCATTTGCGGCGGGCATCGAAGCGAGCTTGCGCGCGGACGGTTTGCTCGCTGACGGCGCGACGGTGACGTCGTTTGCGACCCCGCGACGGCTGGGCGCGCGCGTGGATGAGGTGTTGACCGAAGCGCCCGCCAAAGCAATCAAAGAAAAATTGATGCCGCTGGCAGTCGCGAAAGATGCCGCTGGCGCCGCGTCAGTTGCACTCAAAAAGAAATTGGCATCGTCGGGGCGTGAAGCGCTGGCAGCGGGCTT
>JAKPSO010000879.1 GCA_029571495.1 Pseudomonadota bacterium | reverse complement strand
ACGCACTTTACCTGCGCCGCCGAAGTTCGTATTCACAAGTTCCATCGCGGTGTTCGGCGGCGCGCTTCCTGCCGTGTTGCCGGACGATCAAATATTGACCCCGCAAGGCTCCTATGGCGCGCAAAAAGCGATGGGCGAACTCCTCGTGTCCGACATGTCGCGTCGAGGGCTCATTGACGGGAGGTCATTGCGTCTACCCACCGTCACCGTGCGCCCCGGCAAGCCCAACAAGGCCGCGTCCAGCTTTGCGAGCGGCATCATCCGCGAACCCTTAGCCGGCGTTGATGCTATTTGCCCCACAGCGCCCGAAACAAAAATGTGGGTGCAGAGCCCCCCGCGCGTCATCGAAAACATCTTGGTGGGCCATGAGGCGAGCGCGAATGTTCTGGTCAACACTCGTAGCATCAGCGTGCCTGGCATCACAGTGTCGGTGCGCGAAATGGTGGAAAGTCTGCGACGCGTAGCGGGTGAGGCCGTTGCCGCGCGCGTTACGTGGCAACTTGATCCCGTCATTGATCGATTGGTATCGTCATGGCCGCAAGCGTTTTCTGCGCAACGCGGCCGATCGCTGGGCATGACCGCCGACGCAAATTTCGACGAAATCGTTCGCGCGTATATTGCAAGCACAAGCGCATAAGGAGTGAACATGAGCGAATGGAGCTCGGCGAACGTGAAAGCCACGGTCTCGGCAGCGGAGTGGCAAACCCGCGTTGATCTGGCAGCCTGCTATCGCGCCGTTGCGATGATGGGTTGGGACGATCTGATCTTCACGCACATCACGGCCAAAATTCCCGGAACGGACCATCAGTTCTTGATCAATCCGTACGGCTTCATGTTTGAAGAGATCACCGCGTCGTCGCTCGTGAAAATCGATCTTCAAGGCAACAAACTTGATGACAATCCGCATCCGATCAATCCCGCAGGGTTCGTGATTCACAGCGCCGTGCACGCCGCCCGCGACGATGCACAGTGCGTCTTACACACGCATAGCCTGAACGGCGTTGCGGTGAGCGCGCAAAAGGACGGCGTGCTGCCTCTCTCGCAGCAGTCCATTTTTGTACTGGCCAGCCTGGGGTACCACGCCTACGAAGGCGTGGCGCTGCTAGACGCCGAGAAACCGCGGTTGGTCAATGACCTCGGCACGAAGCACTTCCTGATGCTGCGAAATCACGGCTTGCTCACGGTCGCGCCGAGCATCGCCGATGCGTTTCAGATGATGTACGTGTTCGAGGCGGCATGCACGATTCAGGTTCGCGCGCAGGCGGGCGGTGAACTCGTGCGCATTCCACAAGCGATCATCGATGGCGCAACCGCACAATCGAAGCAGGTCACGCGTGGCATGGGCGGCATGCTCATGTGGCCGGGCTTGCTGCGGCGACTTGATCGGCGTTTCCCCGGTTACGATCAATAATTGCTAGCTTTCGCAGACGGCAGACATCAGGAATATCGACGTGACCGACAACGTAAGCCGCACCGAACTTTTTACCGGCACCAAAGAAGTCGCCGAACAACATCGCTTTGACGTTGCGGCGCTGGAGACCTATCTCCACACGCATGTCGCAAGCTTTGCCGAACCGTTGCGCATCGAACAATTCAAGGGCGGGCAATCGAACCCGACCTTTAAGCTCATCACACCCGGCAAGACCTACGTGATGCGTGCCAAGCCCG
>JAKPSO010000871.1 GCA_029571495.1 Pseudomonadota bacterium | reverse complement strand
CGCTGAAAGGTATTGTGGCAATCCTAACAAGTCTTAGCGCTGGCGTGGCTGGCGCTAATTTGGTCAAATATTCGTCTGAATCCGCATCGACGCGACGATAGCCGCGACACGAGCCGAATAATCCAGCGCCCTCATTTTCTGTGGAATGGAGTTTTCACGATGTCCGAACTGCTCGCGCTCGCCGCGCCACGCTCCACTCGATTGATCGGCCGTAGGTGCGGTCCGCTCCAAGCGTTTATAGCCGGTCTCGCCTGCTGCGCTTCGTTCGCGGTGCTCGCGCAGGTTGATCCAACGCCGGGCAGTTTTGACGCCGCGTTCGCGACCAGCGGACGCAACGCCAACATCGCCCTCGGAAGCAACGACGATATCGCGACGGCGATGGCGCTACAGTCCGACGGCAAGATTGTCATCGTTGGTCGTTGCGCTAACGCAACTGCCGACGATTTTTGTGCGATACGACTCCTCTCTACCGGCGCCCCAGACGCGTCTTTCAAAGGCCCCAACGCGGCGGGAACCGGCCCCAACACAGCCAATACAACCGGTCGATTCCTGTTTCGGATCACCGCAAGTGGAAACAACCAAGCGAATGCGATTGCGATTCAGCCGGACGGCCGAATTCTTGTAGGCGGCACGTGCGGTTTCATTACGCAATTCGCGTGCATCGCGCGCCTCAACAGCGACGGTTCGTTTGATCCTTCCTTCGACGGTCCCGACAGCGCGGGGACTGGCGTCGGCACCGGCGGTGGCCGATTTACGTTTCACCCTTTCAGTCCTGCCGTCGCCTCCTTCCCTTCGAGCCGCTTGAACGCGTTAGCGCTTCAACCCGACGGCAAAATTCTCGTTGCCGGGGAGTGCAACGACTTCTCAGTGACAGGCACAAACGGGGCGCGTTTTTGCGTCGCGCGCCTCAATAGCGTGGGCGCTTTTGACGCTAGCTTTATCGGACCCAGCGGCGTCGCGGGGGGACGCTTCGCATTTGCGGTTGTCGCCGCCACAACGACAGGAGAAAACGTGCGCTCGATCGCGCTGCAATCCGACGGTCGTATCGTGCTCGCCGGTTCGAGTGGTGGTACGTACGCCGTCGCACGCCTGCAGAGTAATGGACAGTTTGATTCGAGCTTTGCGTCGGGTAACGGCCGCCTTGCGTATTCGGGCGCCTTTGGAGTCGGCTTCGCGTCGAAAGTCTTTGTGCAACCCGACGGGCGCCTCCTGCTTGTGGGATACAGCAACAACAATGGTGACGTGAGAAACCGCAACCTGATCACGCGCCTCAACGCGGACGGTTCACCAGATCAAACCATCAATGTTTTGGGACTAACGCCGGGGTCGATGCAAACGCAGGCCGGGAATGGATACGCGATGACGAGGGCGGCAGCTCTGCAGCCAGATGGCAAAATCATCATCGGAGTAGATCGCTACGAACAATTGCTCTCTGGTCTTTACTCTGGATTGGAACGATTGCACGCATCGGGTGACGCCGACACGACGTTCGACGGCCCACCGGGCAGCACGCCGGGCGACGGTTGGTTCATCAGCGCACTCGGCCCCGATGTAGTTTCTGGAGCGGGCGAGTATTACGTCGAGGGCGTCGTCGATATCGCGCTTCAACCCGACGGCAAGATCGTCACCGCCGGAACGTGTAACGTCAATCCAACGGCGCCGTACAAATACAAATTCTGCGTTGCGCGTCGGCACGGCGGACCATTTAGCGCACGCCGCTGCACACTGGACGTGGACGGCGATGGCGCGTTTACCGCCACCAGTGACGCGCTCATACTCGCGCGCGTCGGGGTCGGTCTAACCGACACTGGCGTCACTGGAAACATCACCTTTCCCGCGGGAGCAACGCGAACGACCTGGCCCGCCATTCGGGACCACTTGGTTGCGCAGTGCGGCATGAGTCTCGCACCTTGACCTAGCGGTTTTCTCGCACAACCAGAAGTCTCAAGGCGCGCGTCGAAGCGCGACACGACACGCGTTTTTCACTGCCACATGGGACTCAGCCGTATCCGCGACTGCGCTCGATTAACGTTTTTATGCGGCCGTCAGTGTGGTGAGTGTCAACGACGAATTTTCACGCTCGCGGCGTCGCTTGCCGCCCTCAAACCACCCCCAGCAACCACGCCCGAAACGCGGCCATGGCCGCCGTTTCCTCCTTTGACGCAAGCCGTGTTAGCCAGTAGCTTCCGGCGTCTACTTCGAGCGAGAACGGCTGCGCAATGCGGCCTTGTTCGATTTCGTGTCGGAACATGCTCGGCGGTGCCAGCGCGACGCCTTGACCCAACATCGCGGCGTGAACCATGACCGTCGACGCGTCAAACATGGGGCCGCGCGGCAGGAGGTTGTTCACGCCCGCCGCGGTGAGCCACGCACGCCAGTCGCTC
>JAKPSO010000848.1 GCA_029571495.1 Pseudomonadota bacterium | reverse complement strand
GAGCGAGTCGAGCACGGTTTCGAAGCGCTCGTTTGTCACGCGAAGATCAGCGATGGATTGCGCGTAAGTGCGGTCGCGCTCGCTCTCGGCTAGCTGCCGCATCTTGCGTTGGTTGCGCAAGCCGATCGACGTCCACACCATCAATCCCGTGAGCGCCAAGACCGCCGTCGACAGCGTAAGATTCGGCAACAGCGTCGAGGGTTTCGCGCCGACTAACGTCAGTTGCAAATCGCGCCATGGAAGCGAGAGCGGCACCGTGTGCTTCACGACGCCGGAGTCAATGTGCATAGCCTCGGCGTTGGTGATGCCTTGTCCCGTCGCGTCGGAAATCACCGCACGGTACTTGCGGTTTGTCCAGTCGGGCGCCGCCTTGTCGAGCAACAGATCGAACGAGATGATGGCGTTGATGGTGCCGACAAAATCGCCATGCGCAACGACGGGCGCAGAATATTCGATGTAGTACCGGCCACCATCACCACGGTATGGCTGCGAATACGTGCTGCGCGCGGTTTTCTGGGTGAGTCCGGACATCCACACCTGATCGGCAAACGGGGCGCGACTGCCGAGTACCGCGTCCAGCGCTCGCGTGGCTGGCGTGTGGCGCGTGACCTCTAGGTCGGGCGACACGCGTACCACGTCCGTGACGTATCCCGACTCCACCGCGTGTTTGCCTGCGACGCGGTCAAAATCTTCGGGCGATATGCGTTCCGCACCGACGTCCAGCGCCAGCCGGTCGAAAAACTGTTGATCCGTCTCAAGGCGACGCGAAATGGACTGCTCGACAACGGCAGCGTCGCGGATGATCTCGGCCTTTTCGATCTCTTGTTCGTGCTGCGCCACGAAATAGATCAAGAGCATCATTCCCGCGGCGAACGCGAGCAACATCCACTCGTGGATGTACCACTCGCGCTCTGTTCGCACCGCAGCGTTTTTCGGGGGCGAAACGGCGGTGCTGCGAGGGGTTACGTCTGACATAGCCTCATTTTATGTTTCGGTGTACGCTTCGCTCGTAAATTCATCGCGTGGCTGGCGATCATTCGCTCGCGGCGCGACAAACCCTCAGGAGGTCGCACATCATGCTCGTCAGTGAAATTCTTCGAATCAAAGGCAGCACGCTCTACACCGCTACGCCCGACATGCCGGTTTCGCACGCTGTGCACGCGATGGCCGAGCAAGACATTGGCTCACTGGTGGTGATGGAGAAGGGCAAACTCTCCGGCATGCTCACCTTCCGGGAGCTGATTAAAGTGCTCGATGAACGCGCCGATCAACTTAAATCCATGAGCGTGGGCGAAATCATGGAGCGCGATCCGCTCACCGCCGATCCGCACATGGACATTCAAGAGCTGCGCCGCTCGATGCTTGACCGCCACGCGCGCTACATCCCCGTGATGGAAGCGGGAACGCTCATGGGCGTTCTCTCGTTCCACGACGTCGCCAAAGCGGTGTACGAAGAGCAAAGCTTCGAGAATCGCATGCTCAAGAGCTACATCAAGAACTGGCCTGACGAAGAAGAAACAGCCGCGCACGCCGGGAAGTAAGGCGCCGCTAAGGCGCTTTTGTGCGGGTCGGCCGGAGCACCAAGGCCACCGCCGCGACAATCGCCGCGAGCGCGACGTAATCAAATGCGCGCGGCTTCTCGCCCAGCAGCAAAATCCCGCTCACGAAACCCACGATGGGCACGGCCAGCGAGCTGATGCCCGTGACCTGCGCGGGCAAATTGCGCACCAGTTCGTTCCACGCGAACCAACAAAAGCCGCACACGATCACGACGTTGAACAAGAGCGCGAGCCACGCGGCGGCGCCCGTCGGTATCCACGGTCCATGACCGACGGTTAAAACGCCCAACACGATCGGCCAACCTCCGATGAGAAAGCTCCACACCATCAAAGTCGTGGTGGGCATCGATTTCGGGAAGCCTTTGAACAACACGATCCCGAACGCCCACACCAGGCCCGACGCCACCATCAGAAGCGCGCCGACCGGAGCGCTGCGCAGCGTGTGAAACTCGTCGACCAACAGGAGCGCAATGCCGGTCATGCCAAGCGTGAGCGCGATCATGCGTGCCCACGTGAGCGCTTCGCCGAGGAACACGCGCGAGAGCAGCACGAGCCACAGCGGCATCGTGTACGCGAGGATGCCGGCGCGACCCGACGGGAGCATGTTCAGTCCCGCCGCCGACAAAATGTTCCACCCCGCGACGTTGCACAGCGCGCTCCCGGCTAGACGCGGCCACAGCGCGCGCGGAACGACGAGCGAAACGCCGGACTTCAGGTTGTATGCGAAGAACCAGATGAAGCCCGCCACGACGCAATAGGTGCGAAAGACCCAGAAATCGAGCTCCGCCATCGCGAGCTTCATGATCGGCCAGTTCACGCCCCAGAACAGCACCACGCCGATGAAAAGCCAGAGTTCGCGGCGAGGGATGACGGGCATGAGTTACAGCTTTTTGGTTCTAACGACCAGCAGGCGGTCGTTACGGGCTGGAAAAATTACTTATCGACTTTTCAACAAAATGACATGAAAGCGCCATTCAGCAGCCGCTAGAGCAAAAAAGTCGTAAACGCTAGCGTCTCCGAAGCGCGCTCACGGCGCGCAACGCCCTCGTCGCCGCGAGTCGATGGCATTAATGCAAATGCACCGACCCAGTTTCCGCATCTTCCGGCAGATGCGCGTGCAGCATTTCGCCGTCGCGGTTCGGGAAGTGCGGTGCGCCGCAGTCGTCGCAAAACTCCAGCGGTAGCTGTTCGGAGAGCGCCAGTATCGTTCCCACCTTCGCAGCGCGCAGCAAGAGTTCAATTTCTTCGACGACGGGCGATTCTTCGCTCTCGTCAGACACCAACGGCCAGATGCAGCCGTGCACGACTTCGTCGCTGTCGCCAATCGAGAAACCAATGCGATATTCCTCGAGTCCCTTGCCCCAGCATCCGCCGATAACGGCCGTGAGCTTGTCGGCTGTCGTGTTGGTCACGGCTTCGAGGTACGACACCGACGCGCCAATCGAATACGCGCGCGACGCCAAGTCCGCATCGCGACACGCCGAGAAGAACGAGCGCGGCAATGTCAGCTCGTGCGGGAAGCCTACGAGGAGCGGCTTGATTGCGTTGCCGCCCTGCGTGCGCCACGTCGCGAGCA
>JAKPSO010000808.1 GCA_029571495.1 Pseudomonadota bacterium | reverse complement strand
GTTCACCCGCGATGATGCCGCCCGCACTGGGCCGGTTTTCAATGATGACCGGCTGGCCGAGCGCCTCGGAGAGCTTCTGCCCCACCGTGCGCGCGGTGATATCTGCCGCACCGCCAGCTGCATTGGGCACAACGAGCTTGAGTGGGCGCGAGGGGAAGGATTGAGCGGTGGTGTGCATTGGCGCGAGGAGCGCAGATGCGATCAGAACCGCAGAGAGAAACGGGGCAGAGCTTTTGAATGACATGGCGCGGTGGCAAGTTGCGAAGGCGAGTCGATATTGTCGCCTATGCGTGTGTACGCCGTCGCTTGCGACATGACCTGACATGTGTGGGAGCGGCGGAAGCCGCGAATGCGGCCATTCGCGGCTTCCGCCGCTCCTACAGAAATTTGCAATTCACGGTTACACCACCGCAAAAAAAAACGCCTCACGAAGGAGGCGTTTTTGGCTGTGCACCGGGCGCATGGCCCGGTGTTCGCGGAGCGGTTATTCGCGGCCCTGCGCTGCCATTTTTGCTGCGTACTCGGCTTGCTTTGCGGCGCGACGCGCGGCGCGGTTACCGCCGTCTGCTGGTGGCGTCACCGCGGGGCCTGCCGGACGCTCGCCACGACGTGCGGCGCGTTGCTCGTGACCGAAGTCGCGTTCTGCGCGCGGTGCCGCATATTCAGCACGTGGTGCGAAGTCCGTGCGCTCGGTGCGCGGAGCGTACTCGGCGCGCGGCGCGCGATCGTTCGACTCGCGGTCGAAACGCGGACGCGGTGCGTACTCCGGGCGAGCCCCGAACGCGCGCGGTTCACGATCACCGAAGGCGCGTGGTGCGCGGTCACCAAACGAACGGTTGTCGCGGTCGCCACCGAACGGGCGTTGCTCGCGATCGGCGAATGGACGCGCGAAACGATCCGTGCGCTCAGCGCGATCGCCAAAGGCTGGGCGACGATCTTCACGACCCGCGAAGCCTGCATTAGGACGCGGCGCGAAATCACTGCGCGGCGCGCCAAAGCGACTGTCAGCGGGGCGACCACGATCGCCACCAAATGACGGACGACGGTCTTCGCCGCGCATATCGGCACGCGGGAAGCCGCGGTCGTTATTGCCGGCGTCAAAGCGCGGCGCGCGCGGTGCGCGGTCCTCAAAACCACCGCGCTCTTCGCGGACGAAAGGACGCGCTGGTGCGGCGCTGCGATCAGCGCGATCACCCCAGGCTGGGCGCGGGGTGTCGCCGAAATCACGCGGCGCGCGTGGAGCTGCTGGCTCGTCGGTACGGAAGCCGCGCGGTGCTGCCGGGCGATCATTGCGCGCGGCGAAGCCACGATCAGCGCTGCGGTCGAAGCGACCATTGCCGCCACCGAAACCACCGCCGTATCCGCCGCGATCACCACCACGATTGCCGCCGGCGTTGCCGCCGAAGCCGCCGCCATAACCGCCACCGTAGCCGCCACCGTAGCCGCCGCCTGTGGCCTTGCGGATTTGGGTACGTGGCTCGTGGCCTTCTACAACAGCTTCATCAATAGGCTGTTGGGTGAAGCGCTCGATGTTGCGAATTTTGAAGCGATCACGGAAACCCGCGAGCGTGATGGCGAGGCCTTGACGACCGGCGCGGCCAGTGCGGCCAATGCGGTGGATGTAGTCCTCCGGCTTCATCGGGAGGCCGTAGTTGATCACGTGCGTAATGCCAGGGACGTCGATGCCGCGAGCGGCTACGTCTGTAGCGATCAAAATTTTCGTGGTGCCGTCGCGCAGCGATTTCAGGCGACGATTGCGCACGACTTGCGGCATGGCGCCATGCAGACCCGCAGCCGAGTAGCCCGATTCACGCAGTTGATCAGCGAGTTCGTCGGTTTCGATTTGGGTGGCAGTGAAGACGACAGCTTGACCCATCGACTCGTCTTGCAGGTAGTGTTCGAGCAGCTCATTCTTGTGCGACATGTCGTCGAACCAATGCAGGCGCTGCTCAATGTTTTGGTGCGTATCTTGCGCCGAGGCGAGCTCGATGCGCTTCGGGTCGCGCATGACGTTAGATGCGAGTTCCATGATGCGTGGCGCGAAGGTCGCGCTAAACATCAGTGTGCGTTCGCGGCGCGCGGTGGCAGCGTGAATTGCTTCGAGATCTTCGGAGAAGCCAAGATCAAGCATGCGGTCTGCTTCGTCAACGACGAGCGTTTGCACGCAATCGAGATCGATCTGGCCATTGCGATTTAGGTCGAGCAAACG
>JAKPSO010000806.1 GCA_029571495.1 Pseudomonadota bacterium | reverse complement strand
CATCGCGGCGCAGCAGTTCGGCATGCGATCCGCTTTCGGCGAGCCGGCCTTCGTTCAGCACGCGCGGGGCGAACATCAGGATGTCGCCACCGTTGGCTGCCTTCTGCGCGTCGGGAAATGCGCCCGCGATGGGCAGCGGTGGTACCACGTAATCATTGGCAGTGGGCGGTGCTAGGGTGAAGCCCGCGGCCTTTTGGTCGCGCAACACGATGTTGCTTTTCTGCGTGTCGCCGATCAAGTCGTAGGTCGTGTCCGACGCGTAAAACGTGCCGTAGATCGCGCCGCGATATTCAGTCACAAACACGTTGTGTTCACTGTCGCCGTCGCGGTGCATTCCGACCCACGTGCGTGCGCCGTCGTGGCCTTCGAGCACGCGCAACCCAGTCAGTGCAAGCGTGCGTCCGCCGTTCACTTCGACGATTTGCGTCTCGCCCGCGCGCTGCGCGAAGAGCGCATTGACGTCGACATCGACGGGCATGAGCGCGGCGCTCTCTGCACGCCGCTTCTGCGACGCTTTCGACGCCGTAAGCCACGCCGCATCGGCGACCGTCGCCGACCCGAGCGCCGCGCACACCAACCACGCCCATGCACGATATCGCTTCATCGTGGATCCCTTCCCGTCTAATGCATTACTCTGCAACGATTTTGCCGCGTCGCGAGACTCTCAGCAAAGCGCAACAGGTTACATGCGCGCTTCGACCGCGGCTCGCGTCGGCGCGCCTATGCGGCCGCCGAACACTTCGCACTTGAGGCTTGCAGCAACACAGGCAAACCGCGCCGCGGTTGCAACCGTCATGCGCTCCGCCAGCGCCAGCGCGTACGCACCATGAAACACATCGCCTGCGCCTAGCGTGTCGACCGCCTTTACCGACAAACCTTCGGCGTGTCTTTCGTCGTCGCCGTCAAGCCAGAAAAAGCCCTCCGCACCGCGCGTGACGCCAAGGAACTTTCCGGGCAGCAATGCCTTTGCGCGTCGCAGTTGTTCGCTCGGAGCCGCGTCGCCCACATGCGCCGCAAGACCGGTTTCGCTGTAGAGCACATGCGTTGCTTTTCCGGCCAGCGCCGGGAGCACACCGGGCGCGCCGACTTCGGCGTCGAGAATTGCCGGAACACCCGCCTCGCGCGCGGCATCGAGCACCGCTGCCGCTCCCTCAAACCAACGCACTTCAGTGAGTACCGCCGCAAAATCACCGCGCCGAATTCGATCAAGCGGTAGCCATGTCGTGTCGTTTGGCAGCGAAGGGTCGTGACGCGGAATCACAATGCGTTCGCCGTCGCCGTCAATCACCACGGTGCAAAACGAACCCTTCACGCCGTGCACAAAGCGCACCGTGCCGCAATCGAGCCCTGCGTCCGTCAGTGACGCAATCGCCGCACGACCGTTGGCGTCATCGCCCACGCGCGACCAAAACTCGGCGCGACCGGCGAGATTCACAATCGCACACGCGGCAGAGGCGCTCATGCCGTCGCCAATTTGAATCGCCTCCTCGGGCATGATCTTGGCGGAACCCTGCGGCAAACGTGCGACGCGAAAAATCGTTGTCCACGCGCAGGCGCCGACACAGAGAATAGGTTTCGTCTGCGTCATGCCGCGCCGCGCCCTTTCCACGCCTTCCACGCCAAGGCGATCCAAATGACGATCGTGATCGCGGCCAGCGTCGCCGCGATCGGCCGTTCAACAAACGCCATCAAGCGACCATCGCTTTGCATCATGCTCGTGAGAAATTTCTTCTCCAGCATGTCGCCGAGCACGATGCCGAGAATCGCTGGCGCGATCGGAATGTCGTTGGCCTCCATCATCCACGCCACGATGCCCGCGGCGAGCATGATCCAAATCGCAAACGCGTTGTTGTTGATCGCGAAACTACCGACGACGCAGAACAACAAAATGAGCGGCAGCAACACCGCACGTTGAATCACGAGCACCTTCGCGGCCACCCGAATCGCGGCGATGCCCAGCGGAATCATGATGATGTTGGCGAGGATGAACGCGATGAAGAGAGCGGTCATCTCTACCGGCTTCTCGGTGAAGATGTCCGGCCCCGGTTGGATGTTTTTCATCTGCAGCATGCCGATCACCACGGCGGTCACGCTGTCGCCCGGAATGCCGAACACCAACGCGGGAACCCACGCGCCAGCAATTGCCGAATTGTTCGCGGCACCGGCATCGACGAGACCTTCTTCGGAGCCTTTGCCGAACATCTCGGGATTTTTAGAGAACTTTTTGCCCACTGAATATGAGATCCACGCCGCGATATCCGCACCTGCGCCGGGCAAGATACCGATGGCAGTGCCGATGACATTGCCGCGCCAAATATTGAATTGATATTTCTTCAACACCGGCCAAAGCCCGTGGAAAAAGCTCTTGAATTTCGTCTGCGCAAAATCGGCGTCGCCCGCGTTTTCGGTCACGCGACGCATGAGTTCGCTCACAGCAAACA
>JAKPSO010000803.1 GCA_029571495.1 Pseudomonadota bacterium | reverse complement strand
GGCTCGGACAAGCGTTTGCAGGGCCTGGTGTTTCCCGTCGACAAAGACAGTTGGTTCATGACGGTGCGCTTCGAATCTGCCGGCTACGTGAAAGACGACGACGCGAAAGACTGGAACGCCGACGACCTGCTCAAGAGCTATCGTGAGGGCACCGAGGCAGCGAACAAAGAGCGCAAGACTATGGGCGTGCCCGAGTTAGAAATTTTGGGTTGGGCCGAGAAGCCGGCGTACGACGCTTCGACACATCGTTTGGTGTGGGCGATGTCTTCGAAAGAGCGCGGAGCGGATGCGGCAAATGGTCAAGGCGTGAACTACAACACCTACGCGCTGGGCCGAGAAGGCTATTTCACGCTGAACCTCGTGACCGATCTCGCGGATTTGCCGAAACACAAAACGCACGCCGCTGCGATGCTCACTGCGCTCAATTTCGACGACGGCAAACGCTACGCGGATTTCAATGCGTCCACGGATCGCGTTGCCGAATACGGCTTAGCCGCGCTGGTCGCGGGCGTAGCCGCGAAGAAGCTTGGGTTCTTCGCCCTGGCACTCGCCTTCCTCGCAAAGTTCGCGAAGATCGGATTGCTCGCTGTCGCAGCGCTCGGCGCTGGCGTGTTCAAAATCTTCGGCAAGAAAAAGAAAGAGGCCGAGCCCGCGGTTGACATGCGCAATGCGTACGAAGTGGCACCACCGGCCGAACCGCCGCGCGCGCAGGTCGCCGACGTGAACCCGTTTGCGAAGCCCGTTGAATCGCCGCCGCCAGCCGCGAACGCAACTGACGCACCGATCGACAAAAAGTAACGTGTTATGACGAAGCTATTGCTCCTGCTGTTCTCGGGCGCGAAGCTCGGCAAGCTCTTCACCACGGGCGGCACGATGCTGATTTCCGTGGTGGTGTACGCGTGGATTTTTGGTTGGGGCTACGCCGTCGGGTTTGTCGCGCTGATGTTCGTGCACGAGATGGGGCATTACTTCGCCGCGAAGCATCGCGGGCTCGATGTCGGCGCGCCGACGTTCATTCCCTTCATCGGAGCGTGGGTCGAACTGAAAGACATGCCGCACAGCGCCGAGACGGAAGCGTTCGTGGGTCTCGGCGGGCCACTCGTGGGCACGATCGGTGCGCTGCTTTGTTACTTTCTCGCACGCAGCTACGACAGCACGTTGCTGCTCGCGGTGTCGTACTCGGGATTCTTTTTAAATCTCTTTAATTTGATTCCGATGTCGCCGTTCGATGGTGGGCGCATCACGGCGGTGCTGTCGCCGCGCATTTGGTTTGCAGGAGTCCCGGTGTTGATTGCGCTCTTTATGTATCGACCAAGCCCGATGCTGATCCTGATCGCCATCATGGCCGCGCCGCAGCTGATGAAGGCGTGGAAGTACCGCGGCGATAGCGAAGAGGCGCAAACGTATTACGCCGTGTCAGGCTCGACCAAACTTGAGTACGCGACGTATTACATCGTGCTGCTCGCGTTCCTCGCCGTGATGACGCACGACGTGCACGAGATGGTGCAAGCCGCGCGGGCGGTGAAGGGGATTTAGCCCTTTACGTTTTCCGTTCTGGCTACTTGACGTCATACTCGGCGTAAGCCGGGGATCCAGTACGTTGTGTTGAAGAGGCGTCTCTGCTGTGCCGCGTTTCTGGATCCCCGCTTCGCGAGGATGACGGCATTAAGGCGAAGCGATTGCTGCGTTACGCCGCAAACAACTTGTCGTAAGCCGCAAGCAGCGTTTGGTGCATCTTGCTGCCTTGCATATCGGTGCCCAGCGTGTCGAGGCCGAAGAAGCGTTCTGTGCGGTTAAGCAGCGCCTCGGCTTGGCGTAGCGTGGCGTCGCCGTAAAGCAGCGTTAGCGAACGACGATAGTTGTCAACGTCGTCTTCAAGCTCCAACATGCTTTCGATGCAGCGATACACGAGCCGACGCGCAGGCGCGAGGTCGGCGAAGTGATGAATCCAGTCGCAGCCTTCGAGCACTTCGTCTTCGTCGCCGATCGCAAGCGCGAGCAGCGTTTTGAGTTCGCCAATTCGGAGCTGCTTCCACGGCGTGCCGTCGGGGATCGCGAGGCCAAGAATTTCCCACAGCGGGCGCTCGTCCGCGAGGTTCATGGTTTGCAGTTCTTCGAGCAAACTGGCGCATTCTTCTTCGGTCAAGTCGTGCAGACGCACAAGCAATGGGCGCAACAGATTGCCAACGCTGTTGTTCTCCCATTCCAAGTCTTCGACCGGATAGATTTCACTCATGCCGGGCACGAGAATGCGGCAGCTATACGCGCCTTGCTCGCTGAAATCGGCGACGTAAATATCTTTGCCTTCGGCGTGAATGGCGTTCACGAGCCAGTCGTAGTCTTCTTGCGTGGTCGTGCTGAAATTCCAATCGACGAACTCGAAATCCGGCGTATCGCCCATGAAATTCCAGCTGATCACACCGCTCGAATCTACGAAGTGAATTTCAAGGTTGTTGACAGCATTGATCTCGTCCATATCAAAGCCCGGCTCCGGGAAGCCTTCGAGCGAATCGAGCGCGCGGCCTTGCAAGAGCTCAGTCATTGCGCGTTCCAACGCGATCTCAAAGCGCGGATGCGCGCCGTAGCTTGAAAAGATGCCTTGGTCTTTCGGGTGCACGAGCGTGACGTTCATCACCGGATACTTGCCGCCGAGCGATACATCTTTCACCAAAATGCCGAAGCCCGCTTTGCGAAGCCCATCAATACCTGCGCGGATATTCGGGAAGCGCGAAATAACTTCATC
>JAKPSO010000762.1 GCA_029571495.1 Pseudomonadota bacterium | reverse complement strand
TCGATTTGCATCGGTGCAGCGTTAATTTTGTGGTCGGCGTTATTCGCAAAGCGCGATGCGTGATGCGCGTGTTGCTTCGGAGGGTTCGATGAATTTGCAACCAATTACGTTCAAGCCCAAGTCCGTCGTTCTCGCCAATCCGCGCGGGTTTTGCGCAGGCGTCGATCGAGCGATTGCGATCGTGGACCGCGCTCTCGACAAGTTTGGCGCGCCGGTCTACGTCCGCCACGAAGTCGTCCACAACAAGCACGTCGTCGACGATCTCAAAGCCCGCGGCGCGATATTCGTCGAAGAACTCAAAGACGTGCCGGACTTGCCGGGCGGCGCGGTGCTGATTTACTCCGCGCACGGCGTCTCGAAAGCGTTGCAGGCCGAAGCAGCCGAGCGCAACTTTCGCGTATTCGACGCGACGTGTCCGTTGGTCACCAAGGTGCACTTTGAAGTGGCGAAGCTGCGCAAAGCGGGCGTCGAGATCATCATGATCGGCCACGAAGGTCACCCGGAAGTCGAAGGCACGATGGGGCAGGTCACCGACGGCATTTACTTGGTCGAAGACGAGGCCGACGTCGCGCGATTGGCAGCGTCCGGGCGGGTCAAGGATCCGACGCATCTCGCGTTCGTCACTCAAACCACGCTCTCAGTTGATGACACGGCGAAAGTCGTCGCGGCGCTACAGGCGGCCTTTCCAGCGATTCGCCCGCCGCGAAAAGACGATATTTGCTACGCCACTACCAACCGGCAAGCTGCCGTGAAGGCAATCGCGCCAGCCGTGGACACGTTCATCGTCGTCGGCTCTAAAGCCAGCTCAAATGCCAACCGGCTACGCGAAGTCGCCGAGCGCTTAGGCGCGACGGGCTACCTCGTAGACGACGCCGACGGCCTGGACCGTGCATGGATAGGCGAGGGCGCGCGCGTAGGCGTTTCTGCTGGAGCGTCCACCCCCGAAGCGCTCGTGCAAGGCGTACTCGCCCGTTTGGCTGAGTGGGGAATCGACGGACTTACGGTACTTGCCGGCGAAGACGAGACGGTCGAGTTCAATTTGCCCGTGGGGCTGCGGTAGTTCTCCTCCGCGGCCCGTCTCTACCAGACAGTTCTGGCACGGCATCCATCGGCCACCGCGCATCCCGCTCAATTTACCGCGCATCGGACTGACGGGCGGAGCCGCAAACCTACGCAGAAAATACTCCCATGTGTAAATCCGTGCATTTCTCTGCCATGACAGACGCCCAGCCGATACGGCAGCGGGGGTTCACGCTCATCGAGCTCATGGTCACAGTCGCCGTGCTGGCGATATTGAGCGCAATCGCAATCCCGAACTTGACGCGCTTTATTGACAACGCGCGCGTCTCTTCAACGATCAACGAGTACATAGCCGGCATTAATTTGGCGCGAGCGGAAGCTGTCCGACGCGGCGTGCGAGTCACCATTTGTGCTGCGGCCTCTCCCGGGGTATGTAAAGTTGGCGGTGGCTCGTGGGGGGCGGGGTTCATCGTTTTCGTCGACGATGGCGCTAACCCTGGCAA
>JAKPSO010000747.1 GCA_029571495.1 Pseudomonadota bacterium | reverse complement strand
TTCCGCAAGCAGTGATCGCGTATTTCGCGACGCTCAAGGCCGGGGGTGTGGTGTCGTTTCTCGATCCGCGTGCGTCGGTGGACTTGGTGCGCGAGCGCATTCAGGCGCTCGGCGCGAATGTGCTTATCGCGCTCACCGTGCGCTACGGCGACCTGCACCAAAGCGCTCTCGACGCGGGCGCGAAGCGTGTCGTCTTCACCGCGTTTCGCGAATACATGGCGCCACAGGATTGGATCGGTTTTTCGCTACGTCACCACTACCAAGACGGTCACGCGATGCCGTACCTGCGCGTGCTCGCGTCGGATCGGCGAGTGTTTCGCTTTCATGAACTCCTGAGCCTCAAAACTGAGCGCCCCGAACCAGAACCGTCGGTGGATGATTTGGCGCTCATTCAATACACCGCGGCGACCGACGATGCGCAACCGAAGGCCGTGGCGCTCAGTCATCGCAACCTGATGGCGAACTCGTTGCAGATTCGCCATTGGATCCCCGAAGCGCGTCCTGCCGACGAGCGCATCCTCGCGGTCTGGCCATTCACGGCGGGACTCGCGGGCACCGCGAACATTGCGCCGATGCTCGGCGCCACGCTGATCCTTATGCCGCGCTTTGAACCGCTTGAAGTGCTCAATGCAATTCGGCAACATCGCCCGACGATCCTTCCCGCCGTGCCGCGCATGTATCAGATGCTCGCGGCGGTGCCGAACATCCGGAAGTACGGGGTCGCCTCGATTCGCGTATGCGTGGCCGCCGGTGCAGCGCTGCCGCTCGAAGTGCAAGAGGCTTTCGAGAAGCTCACCAAGGGCCGCGTGCTTGAGGCTTACAACACCGCTGAGAGCGGCGTGGCGCTGACTAATCCACTCGCAGCGCGCAAGCGTAGCGGCGCCATCGGCGTGCCGCTGCCGGACGTGGAAGCGCGCGTGGTGAATGCGGCGACGGGATCTGATTGTGCGCCCGATGAAGCGGGCGAGCTCTGGTTACGCGGGCCGCAAGTGGCAGCCGGATATTGGCAAAACGCGGAGCTGACCGCAAAGCATTTTCGTGGCGGCTGGTTTGCGACGGGCGACATCGCGCGCCGCGATGAAGACGGATTTTTTTACTTGCTAGATCGTCAACAAGACGTGATTCACGTTGCCTCCGAAGTGATCGTTAACGACACGGGCGAAGCTGCGCTGCCGCCGGAATCGTCCACCGCAGTCACGCCGAAAACCGAAGACATTTACCCACGTGAAATCGAAGAAGTGCTCTACGAATTGCAAGAGATCGTCGAAGCCGCCGTCGTGGCTTGGACCACTGACGCTGGCAAGCTTGAAATCGTTGCGTTTATCGTGCTGCGCGCAGGCGCGGCGTTCGACGATGGGAAGCTTAGTGCTTGGTGCGCGCAGCGCCTAAGCGTCGGTGCGCGGCCGACACGCTTCAAGCGCATAGAGAAACTGCCGCGCAGCCCGACGGGCAAGGTGTTGCGGCGGGAATTACGTGCGCTCGAACTGTAGACGCGGCATCAGCCTCGCGTGCCTGCATCCGTGCGTACGTGCATCCATGCATCTGGCACGACGCGTGTGTGACGTCGCACTTACAACGTCGGTTTGGCGTTTGTCGCGGTCAATCCGCTGAAATACGCTGCCAGCATGTTCTCAACAATCTCGGCGTTGCTAAGTTTGCTGTAGAGCCGCAAGAACTCCACGGCGGGATCGCAGGTGCGAGAGTAAAACGAAAACAGGATTACCGCGTCCGGTAGGTCCTTGCGGATCTGCCCGGCTTTTTGCGCCTCGCTGAGAATCTTGCTCAGTGCCGAGTTGAGCTTGAGCGCTCGCATCGTGTAGCCCAAATTCTTGACCAGCATGTCGCGCACGTGCGGACTGGTGGCAGGCAAGAACGGGAGCCCGCCCTGCAAGCGCAGGTGCAATGCCCACGCCAACAGGCTGCGCATGCGGTCAATCGCAGGCATTGTGTCCGGCAGCGAAGACAAATGCTCGCTTGCGGCGTCCAGCAGGCGAATCATGCACTCGCCTGCCAGCTCTTCCTTTGACTTGAAGTGCTTGTAAAGACTTGGTTTCGACACGCCGACTTCGGTCGCAACATCGTCCATCGTCATCAGATCAAATCCGCGACGCGTGAGGATGCGCGTGGCAGCGTCAAGGATCGCGCCTTCCCGCTGCTGAAACGCTTGGTCTTTGAAGCTGATGCGCTTGAGTAAATTCAAAAAATTACCATCAAGTAAAAAAAGTTACTGTATAGTAGCGTCACTACCAATTAGTAACTATTGTATTCCGTGACATCGCAAGCCAGCCACTTTCCTGGAAATTCATTGGCGAACCAAAGCCCGCGTCGCATTGCCGTCGTCGGTGGCGGCATCGCAGGTCTGGGCGCAGCGTGGTTGCTGCAACAACAGGGACACGCCGTTGCATTGTTCGAACGCGACGAACGTCTAGGCGGACACGCCAACACGGTCGACGTCACGCTCGAAGGCGTCACCGCGCCCGTCGATACGGGGTTTTTGGTCTTCAACCGAAAGACCTACCCCAATCTGATCGGGCTGTACAACGAACTCGGGGTCGAAAGCTACGAGACCACGATGACCTTTGGCGTGAGCGCCGATGCGGGCAAAGTGCAATGGGCCGGGACCAGTCTGCGAACCGTGTTTGCGCAACCGGGCAATCTCGTTTCGCTACGGTTCATGGGCATGCTGAGCGAACTGCTGCGCTTCAACCGAAATGCCGCCAAGCACCTTCAGGAGTGCGCGTCGACGCCCGAGCTGACGTTGGGGGCGTTGTTGGATGCGCACGGGTACGGCCATTCGTTGCGCGAGCTCTATCTCATTCCGATGGCCGCATCGATTTGGTCGACGTCTGCGAGCGAAATCCTTGATTACCCAGCCGCGACGTTTCTTCGTTTTTGCATCAATCACGGGCTCCTGCAAATTACCGACCGGCCGATCTGGCGTTCGGTGCAGCATGGCTCCCGCCACTACGTGCAACGAATTGCCGAACGACTCATCGATTGTCGCCACTCAAGCCCCGTACTTGCGGTGGTGCCGCGCACAGTGGGTGTCGACGTGATGACCCGCCAACGTGTCGACCACTTCGATGACGTAGTGCTGGCCTGCCACGCACCCGACGCATTGGCGCTATTGCGTGCGGGGCACGCCTCGGGCGGCACGTTATCCGATGATGATGCACTGCTGACGACGCTTGCTGCGTTTCGCTACCAACCCAACAACGCCTATCTGCACACCGACACCGCGTTGTTGCCGAGTTGCGAGCGCGTCTGGTCGGCGTGGAATTACATCGATCAGAGGCAGGACGACGACGCGTCAGCGACGCAAGGCGTGTGCGTCACTTACTTGCTCAATCAACTTCAGCGCCTGCCGTTCAAAGCGCCGCTGCTGGTGACGCTAAACCCGCGCCGCCCACCCGCCGCGGACAAGCTGTTGCGACACTTTGTCTACGAACACCCCGTCTTCGACGCCGCCGCCATTCGCGCGCAGGCCACGCTGCCGGGCGTACAGGGCCGGGGGAACGTGTGGCTGGCCGGGGCGTGGACGCGTTATGGATTTCATGAGGATGGGTTGTTATCGGCCGTGCGCGTCGCGCAACAATTTGGCGACTTACCGTCGTGGGCGCAACCGTGACCCTGCGAGCACGACCCGCTGCGGAGGTCATCGCCGCCAACGTAACGCATGAGCGCTTCCGTCCGCGCCACCACCGCTTTCGCTATGCGGTGTTTTGTCTTCGTTTCGATGTGGAACGTCTCGATGAAGTCGTTGCAGCAGCGCGCGGATGGCTGACGATCGATCCTCGCACGATGACGCAGCGCATGCGCCCGGTGACGTTATGCACGACGGACTACGGTCCCCGTGATGGCAGCGCATTGGCGGCGTGGGCGCGCCAGCAGGCAGCTGCGGCGGGCGTGAGCCTTGATCCCAGCGCCTCGCGCATCGAGCTGCAAACCTTTCCACGACTGTT
>JAKPSO010000745.1 GCA_029571495.1 Pseudomonadota bacterium | reverse complement strand
TCTCATGCACGGGCGCGATCAACAGACACGGCAGGCGGTGCTGCGTCGGCGCGACTCGGCGGCGGCGGGAATGTTTGCGAAGTTGCGCGATGCGTTCGGTATTTAGCGGTTCGAGGTCACAGGTTTTGGTTCGAGTTTGGTAGTTTTTTTAGTGTTGTTTTGTCTTACATAGGAGCGAAATATGTTTGAGATTGTTGATGAGAAAAGGGATGGCGCGGTCATCAAAGTGATCGGCGTGGGTGGTTGCGGCGGGAACGCCGTTGAGCACATGATTCGTAAAGGTGTCGCTGGCGTTGAGTTCATCGCCGCCAACACCGACGGTCAAGTGCTCGATAAAAATCCTGCACCGCATCGCATACCGCTCGGCGCGGAATTGACGATGGGACTTGGCGCTGGCGCCAAACCGGAAGTCGGCCGCGATGCGGCGATGGAATCGAAGATGGCAGTGCAAGAGGCCATTCGCGGTGCGGACATGCTCTTCATCACGGCCGGTATGGGCGGTGGCACGGGCACGGGCGCAGCACCCGTTGTGGCGCAACTCGCCAAGGAAATGGGCATTCTTGTCGTTGCGGTGGTCACCAAGCCGTTCCGTTTTGAAATGCAGAAGCGCGAACGCACCGCGCAGGCCGGCATCGACGAGCTGCAAAAGTACGTCGATTCGCTCATCGTCGTGCCGAACGAAAAACTCATTCAGGTGCTCGGTCGCAACATTTCGCTGCCGGCCGCGTTTGCCGCGTCGAACGACGTGTTGCACGGCGCTGTTGCTGGCATTTCTGAAATCATCAACAAGCGCGGTCTCGTTAATCGCGACTTCGCCGACGTTCGCACCATCATGTCCGAGCTCGGCATGGCGATGATGGGTACCGCGACAGCCAGCGGCGAAGATCGCGGCAAGGTTGCGGCTATGGCTGCGATCAAGAGCCCGTTGCTTGAAGACGTTGATCTGCAAGGCGCGCGCGGTGTATTGCTCAACATCACCACGTCCAGCAACGTCGAACTCGGCGAACTCTATGACGTCACCGACACCGTTGCCGAGTTTGTCTCGGCTGACGCAACGGTGTTGTGGGGCCACGTCATCGACGAAGAAATGGGCGACGAAATGCGCGTCACCATGGTCGCAACGGGCCTCGGCGCTAAGCGCAAGATGCAAGCGGTTCAAGGTGGCATGGCCAGCGCGCCGCGCCTTGAGCTGCCCGTGATGCGCACCGGTACCGACAACATCCCAGTGCTAGGCGACGCAGTGACCACAACGGCCACTGTTACGACTGAGGTCTCGTACGACGAACCCGCCTTCATGCGCAACCCAACGCGCAACACAGCGCGCTCTTTGGAGATTCCGACGTTTCTGCGCAAGCAGGCTGACTAGCCTCTTTAGTGAGCAGCGAGCAGTGAACGGTGAGCAGTAATGCTCGCTGTTTGCGTGTCGCTCAACAACACACCCGCTGCGTTAGCGGAGATTCGCTCCCTTCGCCCAACGCGGCGCGTTGTGTCGTCCGACAGCGACAGCACATTTGCGCTGACCCGGCGAACCCTATACTTTCGCCATGCCTAAG
>JAKPSO010000742.1 GCA_029571495.1 Pseudomonadota bacterium | reverse complement strand
ATGCCATCGACCACCACACCCGAACCAAAGCCGTGATAGTTTGATTGAATGAGCGACACCATCATGCCGCTCTCGTCGGCGGCGTTGAGGTACACCGTGCCGCCGTTGAGTTTTGCGCTCGGCGAAAAGTCTTGCGCGCGGCTCATGTCGATGAGCTTCGCGCGATCTTTCAAGAACGCACGGTCCAGCATCTGCGCAGGCGAGACGCGCATATGCGCTGGGTCGGCGACTTGAGCGTGTACATCGCGGAACGCGAGCTTCATCGCCTCAATCGCCAAATGCCAGTAATCCGGGTTGTTCGGCCCAAGCGATTTCAGGTCGAAGTCTTCCAACATTCCGAGCGCCATCAACGCTGCAATGCCTTGCCCGTTCGGCGGAATTTCGCACACTTCATACCCGCGATAGCCCACACGAATCGGCTCAACCCAATCGGCCACGTGCGCTGCCAGATCAATGCCTGTCATCAAGCCGCCATGCGCCTTCGCATGCGCCACGATGCGCGCGGCGAGTTGCCCGCGATAGAACGATTCGCCTTCGCTTTCAGCGATCAAGCGCAGCGCTTCTGCCTGCGCGGGGTTACGGAAAAGTTCACCCGCCAGCGGCGCTCTGCCACGCGGCATGAAATGCTCGGCGTAGCCCGGCTGCATATGCAGCTCCGGCACCGCGCGCGCCCATTGCCCCGCGATCACTGGCGTCACCATAAAGCCACGTTCGGCAATGTCGATCGCGGGTGCAAGCAGATCGGCGAATGGCAACTTGCCGTATCGTTTCGAGAGCGCCACCCATCCCGCGATGGCGCCGGGCACAGATACGCTCATCCATCCGCGCATCGGTACTGTTTGCATCCCTTTGAAGGTGTCCGGCGTCCACGCCTGTGGCGAGCGGCCCGACGAATTCAAACCATGCAAGGCTTTGTCTTCGGGGCTCCAAATCAGCGCAAAGAGGTCGCTGCCGAGACCGTTGCTACACGGTTCAACGACGGTCAGCACGGCCGCTGTCGCGATGATGGCGTCGATGGCATTGCCGCCGGCACGAATCATCGAAAGCCCCGCTTGCGACGCAAGCGGATGCGTGGTCGACACCACATTGCGTGTCATCAGCGGCGAGCGGCCACCGGGGTAGGGGCGAGAGAAATTGAACGTCATGGGGCGATTCAGGCGACGCGCCGCACCAGGCAGCGGAGCGCCATAAAGAGTGAGCTTGGCCCCGATTATCCTGTTCTGCTGCTGCCGGTCGGACCTGGCGACTCAAATCTTGAGGAAATAGTTGCTAGAAAATCTTCTCTCAAGATGCCACTTCGCACGCCGAAGGCTCACTCCATGCGAGCGGAATGTCAATTGGCGCGCCACCCTCGCATCGACCGGCAAGACAGGAATATCCGCGCAGCAACGCGCCATTCGCATTGCGAAGAAGCAAGCCAGTTTCTTCTCCTTGCGGAATGCGGTTGGCGAAGCGATTTGCCTTTTGCTTCCGATCATCGTCAGTTGTGCGCCACTCGCATCGCCACGCGTAGGCGCGCGCTTTGCAACCCAGACTACTTATGGCGCGCGCTTCGCCAATCGACTGCGTCAATCGAAACGTAAACTCATCCACTTCGGCGGGCCAGTCATACTTCCCCGTGTCAAGCGATAGGCGGAGAGTAGGCTTCTTGTCCCCG
>JAKPSO010000735.1 GCA_029571495.1 Pseudomonadota bacterium | reverse complement strand
GACAACGCAGCAAGGCTCGCGAATCAACATCCGGGATCGAAATCGATTGATGGCACCTCGCACGCGGCCGTGTCGGCCACCTACGCTGTCGCCAACGCGCTCGCGGGCAAAGCCTTGCAAGCGGCGAGCTACGCGGCCTATGCGACGGTGTATGCCTATGGCGGCTATGCGGTTCGCGACCCGGATTCGTTTGCGCAGGAATATGCGTGGCAGGTGAATACGATGCGGGATTTGGCCGAGCGGATCAGCACATCGTAAACGTCGATAACAGCTTTTTGTGCGTACCGGCTATTCAGCGGTCGTTTTAAGCATTTTTCGCTGATAGTCGATTTTTTAATAAAACTCGCTCAAATGACCATCCATCGGTCGTTTAAGGCATAAAGCTGTATCTGATTGCGACGGCCCGCCCGTCGTAACCATCAAGCGAACGCCTCGATCTCCGTCGTCCATCGGCTTGTCCGCCCGACTTGCCACGCCATCAAATACTGTATACATTTACAGTAATGGACGCCGTGTTTTACCAACAACTCATCGAAAGCGACAGCTTGCTGCGCAACCACGTGCAGCGGGGGGCGGCGGCGGGTGTGGCGTTGGGCGCTGACGAAACCACTGGCCCCGGCATCGCGACGAGCTTTGCTGTGCTGGACGCTTTCCTGCCGTGGCGCGGCTGGCCGGTGGGTGCGATGACCGAGATCATGACCGACGCTGTGGGCTGCGGCGAAATGTCGTTGTTGCTGCCGGCGATGGCGCGTCTGACCCAAGAAAAACGTCCAATCCTCATGATCGGTGCGCCACATACGCTGTACGCGCCGGCCCTCACGCAAGCGGGCATTGACCCGTCGCGTGTGACGCAGATTAACTCCTCCTCCACGAGCAAACAATCGAAGGAAAACCTATGGTCAGCCGAACAAGTCCTCAAAACGGGTCTACCGGGTATGGTGGTGTTGTGGACGCCTGCCTCACAGAGCGTGGCCCCGGAGGTGCTTCGGCGTTTGCATTTGTCGACGCTCGGGCGCGACACGATGCTGATCCACTTTCGCGGCAAATCGTCTATGTCGCAGCCCTCGCCGGCTTGGTTGCGCTTTGGCTTTGCGGCGGATGACACGCACATTCGCCTGCAAGTACTTAAGTGCCGCGGACGACTCCTAACGCGTCCGCTCATCACGCTCGACCGCGCCGCGGTTCAGGCTCGCCTTTATGCGCAGCTTCGCGCCACGCACGCACTTGACGCCGCAATTAAACACGGATTAGCGCAGCTTCAGCCTGCCTCGGATCCACCATCGCTGCGCACTGATTCTGCGGAGTCCACACAAGCTGCCGCTGGTACAGCCTACACGCACTAACAGTTCGTAATCGTAACTGCGCCATGTGGCTTGCTCTCTACATTCCTGCGCTGCCATTGCAGGCGTATTCACACACCCTCACCGAATCCGCGCCCGTTGTCGTGTTCGAGCGTGAAGCGCGACACACGCACATCGTCGCCCGCAATCAGAAGGCCGCGCGTTTGGGCGTGCGACTGCGTGCCACGCTTGCCGAAGCCAACGCGTTGTCCGACGCCATCGTTGCGCTACCACGGGAGCCCCTGCGCGAAAACGCGCTGCTCGAACGCATGGCCACGGTCACCAGCGCGCTCACACCCAACGTGCATATCCGTGAGCATTTCGGCCTGTTGCTCGACGTCTCTGCATCGCTATCGCTGTTTGGCGGCGCAGCGGCGCTGCAAGCGCACGCGCAGAGCCTGTCGCAAGCTGAACACATACGCAGCCACGCCGTGCTCGCACCCACGGCCTGTGGCGCGCGCTGGCTCTCGCGCGGGCATCGACAGTTGGTGGTGGAGACCGATATTGGCGCGTGGCTTGATGACTTGGCGCTCGATTGCACGGACTTTTCCACGAGCCTAATCGACGAACTGCACGCACTGAATCTGCACAATCTTGCGGCGATTCGACGTTTGCCCAGCGCCGAATTAAACCGACGCTTTGGCACTACTCTCACGCAACAACTAGCGTGTGCGTATGGCGAGCGCACCGAGTCGTTGCTGTTCTGGCAACCGCTCACTACCTTTCGCGACAAAGTAGAGTTTCTCGATCTCGCACGCGAACAAAACCATTGGATCAGCGGCGTTGAAGCGCTTTTGTTGCAACTGCAAACGTTTCTGCGCAGCCGTGCTGCCAGCACGCAATCCATTGAATTTTTCTTTTGCATGGGAAGTCTTCAGCGCACGCATTTCGCGCTGCAATCGGCGCATGGCACGCACCTAGCGAGCGATTGGATGCGGCTTTTTAATGCGCGCATCGAACGCCTGCCCATCACGCACGAAATCTCCTCGATTGAACTCGCCTGCGAGCGCATTGAACAGATGCGTTTCGCGGATGTCGATTTTTTTGATCGCACCCACGAACAAGCGCGGGAATGGAGCGCCCTCACCACGCTGCTACAACTGCGCCTAGGTGAAGCCGCGTTCCATGCACCGCACAGCAACGCCAACGCCTTGCCAGAGTCGAAGCACATTGGCGCGCCGCCAACATCCGCAGCACACGCACAAAGCGACAAAGACCCATTGCGCCCGCTGTGGCTTGTGGACCCACCGCGTCGTTTATCAACGCGCGAAATGCGCGCCTTAACGCCGTCGATCTATCTGCAACAACCCGAGCGCATTCAAGAAAACTGGACTCACCCAGAAGGGGGCCAACACACGCTGCGCGACTACTACATCGCGCGTACGCCGGATCATCGCGCACTATGGGTGTTTCGCGAACGCCCGTGTAACGACTGGTTTTTGCAGGGGGTATTTGCATAGCGCAACGGCCTCGAGATTGCCACGAGTCGACGGCCCCAAGCGTGCATTGACGATCCTTCGCCACGCCGCGCGCAACAGCCGATCCTCGCTCATGACTTGCCTTCAACTCGAAGCGCTTCAATCGTGCGCACGCCAACAGGCAACACTTTGCACGCGAGCAGCGCCGCCCACAGCATCGTCGGCCAGACGACATGCCACGCAGGCGAGCACCGCCCCAAGTGCATGAACACCCACACGACCGCGGCGGCCGCGAGCGCCGCGAAGAGCGGCGTCCACGTCCCGACAACAGGCCACCTCCGCTTAAACAGCGCAGAGGCCATCCCTGCGACCACACCGGTCGGTAGCGCCACCAACACAAACACCGCACCCATCATGACGCAATGAATCATTACGCCGATACCGGGCGTGCCACGATCAATCGTCACCAGCCGCGCCACCGCACCGACCAAAAACGACACAACGATCAACACCCAAGACAACACTGCAAACCCGTCGCGAAGATCGTGCGCGCGTGCAATCGGCTCTAGGTCGTCGTCGCGCCAACGCGTGGCCGCGCGCGACGTGAAATCAAGCGCTTTCATGAATGCGCCCCCACTTCACGTTACGCGTCATCAGCATCACGCCCGCAAGCACCGCGAACACCAAGAGCGCTCCGGCCAAGAGCGCGTGTTGCTCCGATTGCAACACCAAATACAACACGCCATAGAGCACGGCCAGACCCGCCGACATCGGCAGCGCCCGCTTCCATCCGCCGAGGGCCGCTTTCGCATACACCGTCAACAGCAACACACACGCCACGGCCGCCGCCACGTACGCCCACAGGAATGCAATGTGCTCAGACAGACTCAGCAGCAACAAGAAGAACGCCGCCATTGCCGCGCCGATCAACAAATACTGCACCGGATGTACCGCTTGCCCTTTAAGCACTTCGAGGAGGACGATGCCCGCGAACGTCAACACAATGAACAAAATGCCGTACTTCGTTGCGCGGTCTGAGAGCGAAGCAGGATTGATCGGATCGATGAAATCCACGCCGAAGGATTGGAGGCATCCCTTTACCCCAGCGGTGGAATGGCCGCATGCTGGTGCACCGCTACCAAGTTGCGAGCGCGCACGCGAGGCGAGTGATGACACACTCCATCGCGCATCGAATCCTTCCGCAGACACCGTTCTTGTCAATGGCAAAAATTCACCACCAAACGACGGGTGCGGCCAATCCGATTTCAGTGTCACAGCATTTTCAACGGCCAGCGGCACAAATCCGAGCGACTCGAGTCCCACGAGATCCACCGCGAGCTGCAACTTGAACGGAGCGTCCAACGCTGTATCTGCGACCGGTAACTTCGCTTCGAAACCGCTCGCAAAGGTGCCTCCTTTTGATGCCGCTTTCACCTCCAGTTCACCGTTTGGTCCGCTCAGTCGCACCGAACGAATCCCGCGCGGGTCAGACACTGAAAATTCAATCAACGGCGCATCGCATCGAACCGCAACGGCTGGCGCACGCAGCGGAATCGCAACTAGCTCGTTCATCGTCTTCCACACAACGGCTTCTGTCGCGCGCAGGGCGAACGAATTCACTTTGTAGAGGCCGCGATAGCGAGGCTCAATCTTGCTCGTCGCCGTCCACGTCGATGCCTGCGGCAGCGAGCGCAACACGGTAAAGACTTCGCTGCGCTCGATCGTCTTTTCTTTATCCTTCACGACCGTTTTTTCAATCGTCTCCACACATCGGCGCGTGAGCACCATGCCCGCAATCGTTTGCGCGCCTGCGAGGCTGCTCTCGATACTCGCCGCCGCCTGCGCCCGGTAAGCCATGCGCTCGCTCGCGAGGCCACCAATCGCGCTGAGTGCGCCTAGCAGAGCAATAAGAACTGCCCCAAGCGCCGTAGCTTTCACCATCAAATTCGATTTCATATTCACACTCCATTCGTTGAAAACAGAGTGCAATATCTGCAACCTATGTGCGAAGAAAATGAAGTGTGTGAAGTCTGTGTGAAGTCGTTGTGGTTCCCTCCCCTTCAAGGGGGAGGAACCCTCAAGCAAGCGCTACGCCGCCGGCAACCTCAACCGCACACAAGTCGGCCCGCCCGCATGCGCTACCGTCAACGCACCGCCATGCAACTGCGC
>JAKPSO010000713.1 GCA_029571495.1 Pseudomonadota bacterium | reverse complement strand
AGCGTCGCCGCGCTGATGTTAGATAGCTTGGCTCGGGTTTCGGGTTTTAGTGACATGAAGTTGCTCCGCGAAGATTTGGGTCGGATGAGTGACCGCGTGAACGGGTTATGTGTGGGAGCGGCGGAAGCCGCGAAACTGGGTTTTCGCGGCCTCCGCCGCTCCCAGAGTTTCCGCGTCTGCCGCGATGCTCGGTCTATTTCAGTAAATCACCGGTTCGCTGACCGGCGCGCCAAACGATGTTTCAAGGTAATCAAAATCACAGCCTTGATCGGCCTGCAAAATGTGTTGCGTGAACATGACGCCGTAGCCGCGTTCAAAGCGTGGCGGCGGCGCGACCCACGCAGCGCGGCGTGCGGCGAGCTCGGTGTCGGAGACTTCCAGGTGAATGCGCCGACTCGGAATGTCCACGGTGATCAGATCACCTGTCCTGACGAGCGCGAGCGTACCGCCGATGTACGCCTCGGGCGACACGTGCAACACGCAGGCGCCGTAGCTCGTGCCGCTCATGCGCGCGTCGCTAATCCGAAGCATGTCGCGCACGCCAAGCTTTACGAGCTTCGTTGGGATCGGCACCATGCCCCACTCGGGCATGCCGGGACCGCCCTTGGGTCCTGCATTGCGCAGGATGATGACGTGATCTTCGGTGACGTCGAGGTTCGGATCGTCGATCGCGACTTTGAGGCTCGGGTAGTCGTCGAACACTAGGGCCGGGCCAGTGTGTTGTTGAAATTTTGCGCTGCATGCGCTTGGCTTGATCACGCAGCCATCCGGCGCGAGGTTTCCGCGAAGCACCGCGAGCGCGCCTTCTTTGTAGATGGGATTTGTGAGCGGGCGAATCACGTCGTCGTTGTAAACCTCAGCATCCGCGATGTTCTCGCCCAGCGTTTTTCCGTTCACCGTCATCGCATCGAGGTGCAGCAACGCCCCATCGCGAAGGCGCGCCATCAAACCCGTCATCCCGCCCGCGTAATAGAAATCTTCCATCAAGTACTGGTCACCGCTGGGACGAATGTTCGCGATGACTGGTACCTTGCGACTGTACGCATCAAAGTCATCCAAGCTCACGGCGCAGTGCGCACCGGCGCGACGCGAAATCGCAACGAGATGGATGATCGCGTTGGTCGAGCACCCTTCCGCCATCGCCACCGTGATGGCGTTCTCGAAATGCTTGCGCGTCAAAAGTTTCGCGGGAGTCAGGTCTTCCCACACCATGTCCACGATGCGACGACCGCAGCCCGCGGACATGCGCGGGTGGTTCGCGTCCGGCGCAGGGATGCTCGACGCGCCGGGCAACGTCATGCCCATGCCTTCGGCGATGCCCATCATGGTCGCCGCCGTACCCATCACCATGCAGGTGCCATGGCTGCGGGCGATGCCCGCTTCCATTTCGAGCCACTGCACTTGCGTGATGTTCCCCGCGCGGCGCTCGTCCCAATACTTGAACGCGTCGGAGCCAGAGCCGAGTGTTTTGCCGTTCCAGTTACCGCGCAGCATCGGACCCGCGGGGAGATAGATGCACGGAATATTCATGCTGATCGCGCCCATGAGCAATCCAGGCGTGGTCTTGTCGCAACCGCCCATGAGTACCGCGCCGTCGACCGGGTGGCTGCGCAACAGTTCTTCCGTTTCAATCGCAAGCAGATTTCGATAGAGCATCGTCGTCGGCTTCACGAAACTCTCGGCAAGCGATACCGCGGGTAGCTCCAACGGAAATCCGCCAGCCTGCAACACGCCGCGTTTGACGTCTTCCACACGTTGCTTGAAATGCGAGTGACAGTTGTTGATATCGCTCCACGTGTTGATGATCGCGATCACTGGCTTGCCCGCCCAGTCGGCGTGGTCGTAGCCCATCTGCATCGCACGCGATCGGTGCCCGAACGAGCGGAAATCGTCCGGCGCAAACCAGCGCGCGCTGCGGAGTTGATCGTAGGTTTTGCGGCTCATAGGACCATGTTTGTTGTTGCGGTTGATAGGCGCAGGGCGGCGATTGGGTCGGG
>JAKPSO010000686.1 GCA_029571495.1 Pseudomonadota bacterium | reverse complement strand
GCCCTCGCGTTTCATCATCGGAATCATCACCGCACCCATCGCCGATACGTCCGCACCGGGTGAGCCTGATACGCCGCCGAACAGCGTACATGCGAGCACGTTACTCATACCCAAGCCGCCGCGCACGTGGCCGATCATCGCGCGAGCGAAATCAACAATCTTGTCGGCGACACCGCCATGCAGCATGAGTTCACCCGCGAAGATGAAGAACGGGATTGCAAGGAACGAAAAAATATTCATGCCCGACACCATCTGCTGGAAGCCTACCGCGAGCGGCATGCCTTCGTAGAGCAGGGTGCAGAGCGCGGACAGGCCGATGGAAAACGCCACCGGAACGCCAAGCAACAAGAACGCCGTGAAGCTCATGCAGAGAATGAGAAGTGGGATAGTCATGATTCGTTTTGCCTCTGCCTTCTAATCCCACGCCGGGACGACTTCAACGCCCTTGGCTAAGGCAAGGATGTGCTCGACCGAGAACATCATTAAGAGAACGCCCGCGATGGACGCTGGCACGTAACGCCATCCTTCGGAGATCCCGAGCGTCGGCAGGCGATAGGTCCAAACGGATTCGACGAGAACCGCGCAGTTCCACGCCATCGCCGCGCCGAAGATAAAGATAAGCGCCTGAATAACGTATTCCATCTTCAAGCGCACCGATTCCGACGCCAGTACAAGCATGGACTCCAGCCCGATATGTCCGGCGTCACGTACGCCGACAGCAGTGCCAAGCATCGTGACATAGAGCACGAGCAAGAGCGCCAAACTTTCCGCCCACGTGGGCGTGTTGTTCAACACATAGCGGCCGAAGACTTGCCAAGTGACGGCGCACACGAGCGCAATCATCCCAACGATGCCGAGCCACATGCATGCGCGCGCAATGCGCCGACAGATTTCGGTGTACATGGAGTTTGCCTTTGAATAGGGGCGAGGAGCTTGAATGCCTCCCCGGCACGCGGGGAGGTTGTCGTCGCGCTGGCTTTGTCAGCAAGCGCGAACACGTAGCGGGTTACTTCGTATCTTGAATCCGCTTGACCATGTCTTTGAGCTTCGGATCCGTGATGAACTTGTCGTACACCGGTTTCATCGCGGCTTGGAACGAGGCTTTGTCGACCTCGGTAACGGTCGCGCCGCCGGCCTTCACGGTTGCGAGCGACTTCGCTTCGCGCTCGTCCCAGAGTTTGCGCATGTAAGGCACGGACTCTTTCGCGGCTTGGCGGATCGCTTTTTGGTCGTCTGCCGAGAGCGTGTCCCAAACCTTCTTCGAGAACAACAACATTTCAGGTGCCATCGAGTGTTCGGTCTTCGCGTAGAACTTCGCGACTTCGTAGTGCCGCGAGCTGTCGTACGAGGGATAGTTATTTTCAGCAGCGTCGACGAGACCGGTCTTCAAAGCCGTGTAGACCTCGCCGTAAGGCATCGGCGTGGCGTTGGCACCCATCGCTTCAAGCAGTGCAACCCAAAGGTCAGACTGTTGCACGCGAATCTTCATGCCCTTGACGTCGGCCAGCGATTTGATTTGCTTTTTCACCGAGTAGATCGAACGCGAGCCGCTGTCGTAAAACGCGAGACCGATGAAGCCCTGCGCTTCGCAGTTCTTGAGGATTTCTTCACCAATCGGGCCGTCGAGCACCTTGCGCATGTGCTCGGGGCTGCGGAACAGAAATGGCATCGTCGGTACCATCGTTGATGGGCAG
>JAKPSO010000682.1 GCA_029571495.1 Pseudomonadota bacterium | reverse complement strand
TGCATGTGCTGCGTTGGCACTTGGCGGCGGTAGATTGAACTCGCCCAAATTTAGTGAATTCGAATACTAATGCGAGTCTTTTTGACGCAGATTCCGCCGATGAGTCAGTTGATTAACGCAGATTTTTTCACAGTAACTCGGAAGGGCGCTGAATGATAATCAGCGGAAATCTGCGTTAAATCAGCGGAATCTGCGTCTGAAAAAGGCCGTTGCAAAAAAATTCCGCGCACGAAGCGCCAGACGCAGCTATTGTGAACCGAACATCGGAGAACCCCATGCGACTCAAAGACAAAATCTGCATCATCACCGGCGGCGCGAGCGGCATCGGCGCAGCCTGCGCGCACGTGTTCGCGCGTGAAGGCGCAAAGGTCGTGGTGGCGGACATTCACACGCCGACCGAGACTGTCGACGCGCTTTACGTTGAGGCCGATGTGTCGAGCAAGGCCGGAGCGGAGCGTCTCGTGAGCACGACGCTTAAGCGTCATGGCCGCATCGACGTGCTGCTCAACAACGCGGGCATCACGCACGCCGCAGATTTTTTGGACCTCGCGGAAGAAGACTTTGATCGCGTGCTGCGCGTGAACCTCAAAGGCATGTTCCTCTGCGGTCAAGCCGTGGCGCGCGAAATGGTCAAAGCGCAAACGCGCGGCGCGATCATCAACATGTCGTCAGTGAACGCCGTGCTGGCGATTCCCAATCAAGTGCCGTACGTCGTTAGCAAAGGCGGCGTGAACCAACTTACTAAAGTCATGGCGATGGGCCTCGCGCCGCACGGCATCCGCGTCAACGGCATCGGCCCCGGCACCATCGCGACCGAACTCGCAAAGAAAGCCGTGCTCGGCAGCGAAGCGGCAAAAGCGAAGGTCATGAGCCGCACGCCCATGGGCCGCCTAGGCGCGCCGGACGAAGTGGCGAACGTCGCGCTCTTCCTCGCGAGCGATGAATCGAGTTACCTCACGGGACAAACGATTTACCCCGATGGCGGGCGATTGGCGTTGAATTACACGGTCTAGCGCCGTAGCCCGGATGCTCGCATCCTGGTTCCTCAAGGCTAAACCGTCATCGATCGAAATCCTCTGAACAGCTTTTTGGCTGCTACCGCCTATGGGCGGCGCTTGTCGCGACATTTTCTGCAATATCGACTTGTTGGCAATAACGGTTGATACGACCGTCCTGCAGTCGTTAGAGCCAAAAAGTTGTAACTTCTAAGCAGACTCTCCCCGCAAAGGCGGAAATCCCGACCGAATACGCCGATACCGCGCTGGCCAACGCGGCGACGCGGCCGTCGGTCTAGATTCCCGCCTCCACAGGAGTGACGGACGCGCTCAACGCGTCGAGTGAGCGTCAGCACCTTAAGCGAAAATACCCACATGAACACCACGATGCATCTTTCGGGCCTTGAGCCTTTGGCCATTGGCCCTGATTCCCTGTTTGTGAACGTTGGCGAGCGGACGAACGTCACCGGCTCGCGCGCCTTTGCCAAATTAATTTTGAATGACGACTACGCGGGTGCCGTTGAAGTGGCGCGGCAGCAGGTCGCCAATGGTGCGCAGATCATCGACGTGAACATGGACGAGGCGATGCTCGACAGCAAAGCCGCGATGATGAAGTTTCTGAACATCATCGCCACCGAGCCGGATATTTCGCGCGTGCCGGTGATGATCGATTCCTCCAAATGGGACGTGATCGAAGCGGGCCTCAAGTGCGTGCAGGGCAAGAGCGTGGTGAATTCGATCTCGCTGAAAGAAGGCGAAGAACAATTCCTTAAACACGCGCGCTTGCTGCGTCGTCACGGTGCCGCGACGGTGGTGATGGCGTTCGACGAAAAAGGTCAGGCCGACACGTATCAGAGAAAGATCGACATTTGCGCGCGGGCGTACAAGCTCCTCGTGGAAACCGTGGGCTTTCCGCCCGAAGACATCATCTTCGACCCGAACGTGTTCGCGCTCGCGACAGGCCTCGAAGAGCACAACAATTACGGCGTTGACTTCATCGAAGCCGTGCGCTGGATTCACCAAAATTTGCCCGGCGCGAAGACCTCCGGCGGCATTTCAAACATGTCGTTTAGCTTCCGTGGCAACGATCATGTACGCGAAGCGCTGCACACGGTGTTCCTGTACCACGCGATCAAAGCCGGGCTCACGATGGGCATCGTCAACGCGGGGCAGATCGGCATTTACGACGAACTCGACCCGGCGTTGCGCGAACACTGCGAAGACGTGGTGCTCAATCGCCGCGCTGACGCCACCGAGCGCATGCTCGCCTTTGCCGAAACGGTGAAGGGCGGCGGCAAAGCCCGCGTAGAAGATTTAGGCTGGCGTGAATTGCCGGTGAACGAACGGCTGAAACACGCGCTGGTGAAGGGCATCAAC
>JAKPSO010000672.1 GCA_029571495.1 Pseudomonadota bacterium | reverse complement strand
GCTACGTTGAAGGAAGCCTCTCCATCGATCAAATTAGCGCTTATCGCACAGCAAAAGGTACTTGAGCGAAAAAAGTGGTCGCAACAATTTAACGAAGCGATCGCAAACGCGGTATTCAATGACGGTGAAATTCAAAAACTCGTCGCACCCGCGACTGCGGATGAACGCGAAAAGATAGAAACGGCACTGAAACTGCTCGGCATCGGTGCAAAGGCAAACGAACCGGCGAAGACCGACGGCAAGTAAACGATGTGACCGCCGCATGCGACGCGTGTGGACGTCCACTTCAACAAAAAACGCACAGCGGCGCCGTCAGCATTGGGCGCCCACGTGCCTCGGAGAAGTAAATCCACTCGATGTGGATTCGCTGCTGCGCTGATCAAAGCAACCACCAAAGCGCAACGGTTGTAGCGCGCTCGGCGACCGAGGAACATTCGGCGCACTTCCGGTCATGGACCTCAAGACTTCCCGAAACCTCGCAATTCTGACGGCCAGTGGCGATAATCACGCATGCCGCTCACGATCAATTGCCGACCCAAACTACGTCACGGCAAGAACAAACGACAAATGGCACTGACGCAGCACGCCAAATGCGGGCGCCCGAACCCAAACCATGACCACCGCGCGGCAGATCGAACCGGACGCTAACTCTGAAGCACCCGTAACTGCACGGCAGCCGGGCTTGGATACCCTGCGCGCGCTCGCCGTGGCACTCACCTTCCTGATGCACTTTGGTTGGCTTTATGCCGCGACATTTCTAGGCATTGACCTGGAAAACCAAACAACAACACAAGGTCGCACGCTTGAGGAGCGCTTGCTGACCGCACAGTACTACAGCTTGTACGGGGTTTACCTGTTCTTCATGATCAGCGGCTTCCTCATCGCAAGAAAGTGGCTCGGGGACGTGCCACCGACGCTGAAAACATACGTCAGCGACCGAGCGCGCAGAATCTTCCCGGCATTCTGGATTGCACTCGCTGCAGCCGGAATACTTGCAGCGATGCGCACGCCGCCGACAACGATTACGTTGCCCCTAACGCTCGCCAACGCGTCGCTCATCAACTGGTTTGATCCGCACAACATGCCGCCGTGGTTGATCGTCAGTTGGTCACTGCAAGTCGAATGGATCTTCTACCTTTGCATGCCGGCCCTAGCGGCGTTGTTGAAAGTGGTGCGCATCGAACACCGGACCGCGGTTTTGTGGGCGGTGGCGATCCTGACGGCGGTCGCGCTGAAATCCATCGGTGAGCGACACTTCGCGTATCCGCTGTTCTTCGCCGTTGGAATTCAAGCAGCGCTCAGTGTGGAAACCGCGCAGAAACTCGCCGCGAAACTCCACACGTACGCCACCATTGCGACCGTCATTGCGCTGCAGATTGCCTACAGCGCACTATCGCCGATCGGTGCGCAAAAGAGCCCATGGCACTTCGGCTCATTCGATATGTTTGCGGGCGCATTCGTGCTCCTTGGGGGTGCGCTTTTTGTGAAGATTGCGTTTCGACCGACCAAGCGACTCGTCTCGCCGTCGATTCTTTTGCTTGGCCGTATTTCCTACTCTTTCTACCTTTGGCACCTCTTGGTGCTCATATGCGTTTTTGACGCACTCCACAAACTCCAGTTGGTACCAGTTCTGACCGCGTGGCCATGGCCAGCACGTTGGTGCATGCTGATTTTGGTCACTGTTGCTCTATCAATTGCCGTTTCACTTGTGTCGTACAACGCGATGGAGCGCCCGTATTTCGCAAAGTCAAAGCGGCAATTACCAAATGTTTAGCCGTCAGCACGCGATTTACAGTGGCGCCTGGGCGGTGCTTGTGTGTGTCGCTGGATGGTGTGCCGGAATTCAAGATGCGCGATACGTTGGTGCGATTCTCGTTATTGCCGTACTGCATTCATTCTTCGCGAGCGGGATCGAGCGAGCCCTAGCCGCCATCGCGCCCACGCTCGGTCCAGGCCGTGCTGCGGTCGCAGCGATCCTAGCGTGGGCGACGCTCTCACTTCTCGTTATGACAGCCGCAGTCGCGTCGAGAATCTTCGCGATCGCGGTCACAGCGCTATTCGTGTGGCGAATGTACTGCCACCAAACGCCGTCGCATCGAAAAGACTCGGGCACGCGCACCGACCGGGATGACTACGCTTTAGTGCTCTGCGCTAGCGCGATTGCGTTGTACTTTGCACACCAAGGACTATTCGCTGCAAGCGTCGGCTACGCCAATTACCAAGGCAACATCTGGATAGATGCGCCGTTTCACGCGAGCTACGTGTCCGCGCTCGCCGGCGGAC
>JAKPSO010000651.1 GCA_029571495.1 Pseudomonadota bacterium | reverse complement strand
CCGCATCTTGCGGTGGTCAATGCGTCGCTGCCGATCAAATCTCTGGCGGAGTTGGTGACGGCCTCAAAAGCAAAGGCTGGCAGTTTCAGCGTTGCGACCGTGGGCGCGGGCAGTGCGCCGCACTTGGCGGCGGCGCTCTTTGCAGCGCGCGCGGGCGTCGATTGGGTGTTTGTGCCGTACAAAGGCGGCTCGCAAGCGCTGACCGATGTCGTCGCTGGACACGCGCCGGTGATGTTTAACGGCATGTTGGCCACGATGCCGATGGTGAAGAGTGGTCAGTTGCGCCTCCTCGCTGTGTCGAGCGACAAGCGTTGGCCGACGCTGCCGGATGTGCCGACCGTGGCGGAGTCTGGTTATCCAAGCTTTGTGACGGGCTCGTGGCAGGGCCTTCTCGCGGCTGGTGCCACGCCGGCTGAGACGATCAACAAACTGAACGCGGAGTTTGCAAAGGCGCTCGCGATTCCCGAAATCCGTGACCGCTTACTCGCCCAGGGTGCTGAGCCGCGCGCAATGGCGCCGCATCAATTTGCGGAATTTCTCGGCGCGGACACCGCGAAGTGGCGCGCGCTTGCCAAAGCCACGGGAATCAAACTGGAGTAGCGTTTGGTGCCGTCAATCGCCGCACTTGCGCCACGTTTTCACTCGTCTCATACGATTATGAAATTCACACACCGCCTCGTCACGCTTTCCTCCGTCATGTTCGTGCTTGCGTCCGCGCTCGCCGGTTGTGGCGACAAAACGCCATCTGCGCCACCTCCGGAAGCGAAGCCCGCCGCGTCGGTCACTCCACCGGCCGCTCCGCCGCCGCCGAAGGCAGTGGCGACGCACCCGCTCGATGGTCTCACCTCCGAGGAGTTGAGCGCGGTCGTGAAAATCTTGCGTGATGCCAAAGCGACCGACGACAAAAGCTTCTTTCCGTTGATCGAACTCTCAGAGCCGCTGAAGGACACTGTGCTCGCGTGGAAGCCCGGGGAGCCTTTCGCGCGCAAGGCCTACGTGAACTTCAAGGGACTGAACGGCACACAAGAAGCGCTCGTCAACATCACGGAGCGCAAGGTCGAGAGAATCGCCGCGCTCGCGGGCGAGCCGATGATCATGCTCGAAGAATTTATGTCCGCCATGCAAGTGGCGCTAGAAGACAAAACGTTCGTCGCCGCGCTCGCGAAACGCAATCTCAAGCCCGACGACACGTTCTGCCTGCCGCTCACTGCGGGCAATTTCCTGCAGCAGACAGAGAAAGGCAAGCGGCTCATGAAAGTGCCGTGTTACGTGAAACCGAACGGGTCTAATTTCTACGCGAAACCGATCGAAGGGCTGTTCGCCGAAGTGGATTTGAAGACACGAAAGGTCACGCAAATCGTCGACGAAGGTGTGGTGCCTGTTGCGAAGGACGAATGGGGTTACACCGAAAAAGAAGTTGCGGCGCGCACGAAGCTTCGCGCGCCTTCGACACCCGTGGAAATTGTTCAAGGCAAACCCAACTTCACGATCAACGGCGCAGCGATCGAGTGGGACATTTGGAAGTTTCGCTATCGCGTCGACAAACGGCCCGGCATGGTCCTTTCCGACGTAAAGGTGCGCGACGAAGACAAATGGCGCTCGGTGTTGTACCAAGCAAACCTATCCGAGGTTTTCGTACCGTACCAAGACCCCGGAAAAGCGTGGTACTGGCGCACGTACATGGACAGTGGCGAGTATGGATTCGGCGTGTTTCTTTCGCCGCTCGTCGCGGGCATGGACTGCCCGAAA
>JAKPSO010000644.1 GCA_029571495.1 Pseudomonadota bacterium | reverse complement strand
CACCACGTTCAAGCGATAGAACAAGTCTTCACGGAACGTGCGGTCCGCGCGCATCTGGTCGAGATTGCGGTGCGTTGCGGAGATGATGCGCACGTCCACGCTGACGGTCTGCGTCGAGCCCACAGGCCGCACAGCACTCTCTTGCAATACCCGCAAAAGCTTCGCCTGCAGGGACAGCGGCATGTCGCCGATTTCATCGAGAAACAGCGTGCCACCGTTGGCCGCCTGAAACAAACCCTGTTGCGCAGTTGCCGCGCCTGTGAACGCGCCCTTGGCGTAACCGAAGAGTTCGCTCTCCAACAACTGCTCGGGAATCGCTGCGCAGTTGATCGCAATAAACGGCTTCGATGCACGGCTACTCGCCGTGTGAATCGCCCGCGCCAGAAGCTCTTTTCCAGTGCCAGATTCGCCGAGCACCAAGACGGCTGCCATCGAATCAGCGACTAACCGCGCGCGACGCAGCAAGTCGTCCATCTTCGCGCTACGCGTCACAATTTCGGCCCGCCACGCGTTCTCTCGCGATTCGTCGCTCGCGCTGTTGCGTGGATCGCCGGGAGTGCCAGAAGCGCCTGATACGGTCACCGCTTGTGCGACCTTTTTCAGGAGTTCCTGCGGATCGAACGGCTTGGTCAAAAAGCCGAACACGCCGCGTTGCGTCGCCGCCACCGCATCCGGAATCGTGCCGTGCGCTGTGAGAATGATCACCGGCAGCGTCGGATGCTGCGAATTGATTTGCTCAAAGAGCTGCATGCCGTCGATGCCGGGCATACGCAGGTCCGTGACCACCACCGACGGGCGGCTCACGGCTATTTGCGCGAGCGCCACTTCGCCGCTTTCCGCGCTCTTCACGCGATAGCCCGCGGCCGATAGGCGCAAGCCGATCAGCTTGAGCAAATCGGGATCGTCGTCAACTAAGAGAATGTCAGCAGCCATAGCGTGCGATCAAATCAATTGCGACGACGTTCGCGATCGAGCAGTTGCTTCTCGATCGCCTTGAGCGCGTCCAGTTTTTGTTGCAACGCGTCGGCGCGCTTTTGTTCCTCGCGCACTTGGCGTCCACGCTCCGCGATCTGTACTAGCAGCACGTCAGCGACCGCGCGCAGCGGATGATTCGCAGCAAAGCCGCCAGTCTTCGCCACCAGCGGTTCGAGCAGACCCTGAAGGCGCGCATCGTCACCCGCAGCTGGCCCCATCAATGCCGAGAGCCACGCATAGCGCAAGCGGTTCACGCTGCTCTTGTCCTTGTTGAACGCTCCCTGTGCCGATACAAAGTCCTTACGAAGTTCTTCAGCGGACGCGTTTGCCGCGCGCGCCATGTCGGCGAGCAGCGCCAAGCTTTGCTCTTGATCTTCCGGGAGCTTTAAAGGCTCCGGCGCGACCGGCGTTGGCGCGGGCTTTTCAACTTCAATGTAAATCGGCACGTACACCGTTTGCGTTGCGACGGGTTGCGTCTCCGCCTTTGGTGCCTGCGACGCATCAGGCGTCGTTGCGCAACCGGTCAGCGCGGCGGCGATCACGAGGCCAGTGGTCCACAACACGGACCTTGCCTTATGCTGCAATTGAATCTCCTTGCGTCTGCATATTGTTCTGCGCGAGCGAAGCGTCGCTCCGCGTCAAATCTAGTGGCAGTCGAACGCGAAAACGTCCGCCTGGTTTGCCCGGCTCCACCACATATACGTGGCCCTGATGCGCGAGCACATATTCACGAACAATCGCCAGACCGAGGCCCGAGCCTTTGATCTTGCCATTGGCGCTCGCGTCGCCGCGATAAAACGACTCGAACACCCGTTCCTGTTCTTCCTCCGCGATGCCCGGACCATCATCCTCGACATCGATTTGCGCGACACCGCCGTCAATGCTGCTGATGATGCGCACCTTGCCACCGGCCGACGTGTACTTGATCGCGTTGGACACCAGATTATCCAACACCACCCGAAGTTGCTCGCGGTCCGCTTGTAGCGTGATTTGATCGCCACGCACATCCACCGAAATTGCGCGCGACAACATCTCAAGTCGATGCTCGCGCACCACGCGCTCGATCACCGGCTTCAGCTCGACGGTTTCGACCTTCAGCGCCGTCGCGCTCTTGTGCTGTTGGTACGACAACAGGTCTTCGATGAGGCGCTGCAACGACACCGTATTGTCTCGAATGATGCGAACCACGTCCGTTTGCTGCATCGACATCTCGCCGACGATACGGTCGTTCAACAATTCCGAACCTTCACGCACTGCCGTCAGCGGAGTTTTTAGTTCGTGTGACACGTGGCGAAGAAAGCGCGTTTGATGTGTTTCCAGTTCGAGTAATCGACGGCGCAGCCAATCCAAACGTTCGCCAAGTGAGCGCAAATCGCGCGGTCCCTTGATGCGGATGTCTTCGCCAAATTCGCCGCGACCGAGCTTGCGAATGCTGCGATCAATGTTCCGAAGCGGCCGCGAAATCAATATCGAAAAGCCGACCGCGAGCAGCAACGCGGTAGCTGCCGCAACGCCCAAGAACCACGGCCAGTTTTCACGCGTCTTCGCCGCCATCTCACGAAGCGTCACGACTTCGCGCTCGGTCACGCGACCGAGTTGTGCGGAGGCCTGCGCTGCGTTGTCCGCCAAATCAGCAGCCGCTTCGACGAGCTTCGGTCGCTCCGCTGCGTCGGGCATACCGCCCTTCAAGCTCTGCGCTAACGCGCCGCGTTGTTTCGAGAGCGCTTTGAGCGCGGTGCGCTCGTCTTCGGACAGGGGTAGGCTTTGGCTGCGGATGAGCGTTTGCTCAAGCTGCGCATCAAGCTTTCGGTACCCCTCGATCAGCGCGGGATCTTCCAGCACGATCGACTGTCGAACCGCGCGTTCGATCTTGCCGGTCACATCGCGCAATTCGCGCGACGCACTGCTAGCGGCCTCCGCTTCGCGCACCGATAGTTGCGAGCGCTTGGCCAACGTATCCAACCCAAACGCCAATTCAGCCAATGCAACCACCAGCGGCACGGCGGAGAGCACGAAGCACGCGAGAATGACGTTGGTGAGAGAGCGGGGGTAATACACCCATGCATTTTAGGCGCGAAGGCCAACGCGCTACATTTGCGCTATGACCCCTGACGAATTCATCAGCCACTGGTCGCCGGGTGGCGGTGGCTACGGCATGTCCGAGCGCGCGGGCGCGCAGCCGCACTTCATCGGCCTTTGTGCGCTCCTCGGTGTCGACGCGCCGAACGATGCTGAGAACTACACGTTTGAACTCGGCACCCGAAAGATTGACCAAAAGCGCGGCTTTGCCGACGTCTTCAAGCGCGGATGTTTTGGGTGGGAATACAAAGCGCCCGGCGGCGACCTGACCGCCGCGCTGCGGCAGCTCAAAGACTACGCCAACGCTCTCGACAACCCGCCGCTCTTGATCGTCAGCGATCGCCTCGCGTTTGAGATTCACACACAGTTCACGGGCCGCCCGACCGAGACGTATCGCATCTCGCTCAAGCACCTGGGCGACCCCGCGCAGCGCGACATCCTGCGCCGCGCGTTTACCGACCCCGCGAGCTTTCAACCCAAGCGCACCAACCGCGACATCACGGAAGAGGCCGCCAAAGCCTTCGCTGACGTCGCCGAGCGCATGCGCCACGAACGCCGCGAACCGCCAGAGCGCGTCGCGCATTTCCTCACGCAGTGCTTGTTCTGCTTCTTCGCGGAAGACGTCGGCTTGCTGCCCGAGCGTTTGTTTGAAAAGCTCGTCGCCAAGCAAATCACGCCCGAAAAACTTCGCGGCGCGCTGATCGAACTCTTCGAAAAGATGCAGCGCGGTGGCCTCTTCGGCATGGAAGACATCCCGTGGTTCAACGGCGGGCTCTTCCAAAAAATCGACGTACCGATGATCACGCCGATGGACGTCGCCGCGCTCAAAACCGCGTCGCAGCTCAACTGGAGCGCGATTGACGTCGCCATCTTCGGTACCCTGTTCGAGCGCGGGCTCGACCCGAAAAAGCGCAGCCAACTCGGCGCGCACTACACCGACCCGGCGACCATCATGCGCATCGTCACGCCGGTTGTCGAGCGGCCGTTGCGCGCCGAATGGGCGCTCGTGCGCGACGACATTGCCAAGCTCATCAGCAAGAGCAAAAAGCACGGCGACGCCGCTGCGACGAAGGCCAAAGCCGCGCTCATCAAATTCCTCGACCGACTGGCGGGATACCGCGTGCTCGACCCTGCGTGCGGCAGCGGAAACTTTCTCTACCTGGCGCTGAAAACACTCAAAGATATCGAGCACAGCGTGCACGTCGAAGCCGAAGCGCTCGGCGTCGAACGCCCGCTTGATCTCGTTACCAGCCCCGCCAACGTGCTCGGCATCGAGCTCAACGAATACGCCGCCGAACTCGCGCGCGTCACCGTTTGGATCGGCGAACTGCAATGGCGGCTGCAACACGGCTACCCGTTCAAACAAAACCCCGTGCTCGAACCGCTCGATCACATTGAGTGTCGGGATGCTTTGTTGTCACCGCGCGCAGTCACCACAACCGTTCGCTCTGAGCGCAGCGAAGGGTCTGGTCTTGTTTCCGTTCGGACTGAGCTCGTCGAAGGCCTTGGTGACCATTCCGAGAGCGCTTCGACGGGCTCAGCGCGCACGGAATATGAAGAAGCGACATGGCCGCGTGCCGACGCCGTGATTGGCAATCCGCCGTTTGTGGGCGGTAGCAAGAAGAGGCGTGAATTGGGTGACGAAACCTTCGAAGCGCTTGCCAAAATTTACGACGGACGTGTGCCTGCGGGCGCAGACCTCGTCTGCTACTGGTTCGACAAAGCGTGGCAGCAGATGAAGCGTGGCGAACTCCTACGCGCGGGCTTGGTAGCGACGCAAAGCGTCCGTGCGGGAAGCAATCGTGTTGTTCTTGAACGAATCAGTGCGGACGGCAGGATATTTAGCGCGTGGAGT
>JAKPSO010000643.1 GCA_029571495.1 Pseudomonadota bacterium | reverse complement strand
CAGCGCTACCCGCTTTACGGCTTCGACGCTCATAAAGGATACGGGACAGCGGCGCACTTGGCGGCGCTCAACGCCAACGGTCCGTGCCCGGAGCACCGAAAATCCTTCGCTCCCGTCGCGCAGTGGTCGTTGCTTTGATTCGGCGCGGCTTCGTTCCAAGCAGCTTTGTAGCGCTATCGACTGCCTGATGGCCATTGGCGACGCATTATCGCGATAGTCGAGGTCGAGGAAATACCTGCTGCAAGCGCGATTGATAGGCCGTTTACGCCAAAAAACTGTAAGCGCTGCCGACGGGAGTCAGTCGATCCGTAACACCGAAAATTTACTGCCGTGAAACAGCAGTGGCGATCCTTCGTGTGCGGTCGCGCGTAGCACTTCGCCGATGAAAAGCTCGTGATCACCGACGCGATAGTCGTTCACCTTTTTGCACACGAAATGGGCTAGCGCACCGCGTACGAGCGGGGGCTCACCTGGCGTTTCGATCATGTCCATGCCCGCGAATCGATCGGGGCTGCGGCTCGCGAATTGCCGTGCCACGACTTCTTGATTCGCTGCGAGCACGCTCACGGCAAATTGTTTGGCCTCAACAAAGCTTCGATGCAAGCCCGAGTTGATGCGCAAACTCCATTGCACAAGCGGTGGGTCGAGCGACACCGAGCCAAACGAATTGGCCGTCATGCCGACCGCATTGCCATACGCGTCGAGTGCCGTGATGACGGTGACGCCCGTGGCGAAGCTTGCGAACGCATGGCGTAGCGCGAGCGGGTCAAGGTCGAGGTGGGAAGAAACGGATTTGGAGTGAGGCATTCGCAGCGCAAAACAGGGCGGGCTCAAATACACTAGGCCCGATGACCCCGCGTCCAAAACCACAGGCCTAATTATGAAGCTTTCCAAATCCCTACTCACCGCAATGGCGCTCGCGGCGGCGTTTTCCGCCAGCGCGGCGCACGCGCAAATCAAGATCGGCGCAATGGTGTCGGCCACCGGCCCAACCTCCGCGATCGGCATTCCACAACGCAACACGGTCGCGTTGTTACCGACGACGGTGGGCGGACTGACCATTGAATACATCACGCTCGACGACGGCGGCGACACGACGCGTGCTGTGCAAAACGCCAAACAACTGATCCAACAATACAAGGTCGATGCGATCATCGGGCCGTCAACGACACCTGCCGCGCTCGCGATCCTGCCAATCATCGCTGAGGCGAAAGTGCCACTTGTGAGCACCGTCGGCTCGCAAGCGGTAGTCGAACCGCAAGACGCGACGAAGCGTTGGGCCTACAAGACCACGCAAAACGACGACCTGATCGCCGAAGCGCTCGTCTCGCACATGGTGCGCAGCAAGGTCAAGCGCTTGGGTTATGTGGGCTTTAACGATCCGTTCGGCGAAGGCTTTTTGAAGCTCTTACCTGCGCTACTCGCGAAGAACAAGATCGAACTCGTTGCGACCGAAAAGTACGCGCGTACCGATCAATCCGTGACCGGCCAAGCGCTGAAGCTCATCGCCGCGAAGCCAGATGCCGTGTTCGCCGCCGCCGTCGGTGGCCCGGCTGTTTTGCCGCAAGCCACGCTGCGTGATCAGGGTTTTAAGGGCACGATTTACCAAACGCACGCCATCGCCACGCAAGACTTCATCAAGATTGGCGGCACGAAGGTCGAGGGCACGGTGCTCGCCGCCGGCGGCATGCTGGTGTTCGACGAAATGAATGACGCCAACCCCGTCAAGAGCGTCGCCGCGCGCTACATTCGCGCTTACGAAAAGGTCTATGGCAATCGCCCGGCAACGTTTGGTGCGAACACCTACGACTCCGGCATCTTGTTGCAATACGCGATTCCTGACGCGCTCAAGAAAGGCCAACCGGGCAGCGAAGCGTTCCGCGTCGCGCTTCGCGATTCGCTTGAATCGCAAAAAGAGATCGTTGGCTGTCAGGGCGTGTTTAACGTCACAACGACTAATCACAACGGGCTCGACAAGCGCGCTCGCGAACTCATCACCATCAAGGACGGCAAGTTCCGCTTGTTGGGTGACACTAAGGTGGTGTTGTAGTCGGGACATCAATCCACCGCGCTTAAGCTTGTTTCCCACGATTTTTGCCACAGATTTACACAGATGAACACGGATTTTTTAGACGCAGATTACCGCTGATTGTGTGCTCTCTGCGTTGCGTGGCTCGCCGTAATTAATCTGTGTTTATCTGTGTAAATCTGTGGCGAAAAAAATGCGCCGGATTGGCCGCTTCGCTCCCTCAGCCAAGCGCGGCTGATGCCTCGCTAACAGAAAGAATTTATGCAATACCGCCGCCTCGGAAAATCTAATCTTCGCGTCTCCGCGCTGTGCCTTGGCACGATGATGTTCGGAGATCAAACCGACGCGGCGGATTCGCAGCGCATCGTCGATCATGCGCGCCACCAAGGCATGAATTTCATCGACACCGCCGACGTTTACTCGCTCGGCAAGAGCGAAGAAATTACGGGCAACGCCATTCGCGCAGAACGCGATCACTGGGTGCTCGCGACGAAAATCGGCAACAAAATGACGCCGGATAGTCCGTTCCCGAATCATGAGCGCTACTCGCGCAAATGGATCATGCAGGAATGTGATGCGTCACTCAAACGTCTCGGCACGGACTACATCGACATCTATTACTTGCACCGAGATTTTGAGGAAGATGCGCTGGACGAGGCGGTCGCGGCGCTCGGCGATTTGATTCGCGCGGGGAAGATTCGCTACTTCGGTGTGTCGAATTTTCGCGCGTGGCGCATCGCCGAAATCGTCAGCGAATGCAAACGACAAGGCGTACCGCTGCCGGCAATTTGTCAGCCGTATTACAACCTGTTGAATCGTTTGCCCGAGGTCGAGATTCTCCCAGCCTGCGGCTTTCACGGCCTGGGAGTTTCGCCATACAGCCCGATTGCGCGTGGCGTGCTCACGGGCAAGTACAAGCCAGGCGACGCACCGCCCGAAGGCTCGCGAGCCGCGCGCGCCGACAAGCGATTCATGCAGTCAGAATGGCGTCCCGAATCGCTCGTGATCGCTCAACAGTTGGAAGCGCACGCCAAAGCGAAAGGCTTCTCGCTGCTGCAGTTTGCCACCGCTTGGGTGCTCGCCAATCGCTTCGTGTCGAGCGTGATTGCGGGGCCGAAAACCCTCGCCCAATTCGAGCCGTACTTCGGTGCGCTCGATTATCCGTGGGGTGCGGATGACGAAGCGATCGTCGATTCGCTGGTGCCGAAAGGACATCCGTCAACGCCCGGCTATCACGATCCGGCGTATCCTTTCATTGGGCGTTAGCGTTACAGCTTTTTGGTCGTAACGACCTCCAGGTGGCCGTTCTACGCCTAATTTCACACATGTCGACTGCGTGAAAAAAAGTGCTTCGAACGACCGCGTGCTAGTCGTTGACGCATAAAAGCTGTTCCGCCATTCGTCAGTCCAAATATTCCGGATTCTCGCCATGATCGAAAAACTCAACGAACTCACCGAGAGCCACGGCGCATTGAAGCCGGGGCACGGTTTGGTGTCCGGCGTGATCGCGCTCTCGCTCGCGATTTTGTGTTTTCTCGGCGTGCTCGCTTTTCACTTTCCCGAATACCTGACGACGCCCCAGCTACGTAAAAGTTACAACGTCGACGTGATCCGCAACATCATGCTCGTTGCGCTCGCGATCTCCGGTGGCATCAGTTTGGTGAACGTGATTTTTGGTCGCGCGCGTTGGCTCTCAGCGTTCGCGTTTCTGCTCGTTGCGCTCACGCTGATGCTCGGCGGTCACAAGGTGCCGGTTAATGATTTCGCCGACAACACACCCTACATCGGCCTCGATTGGTTCATCCTAGACTTGCTCGGTTCTTCGCTGATTTTCATCTTCATCGAAAAGCTCTTCGCGCACCGCAAAGACCAACCGGTGTTCCGTGCCGAATGGCAAACGGACTTTCATCACTTCATCGTAAACCACATGATCGTCGGCTTCGTGCTTCTCGCTACGAACCTGATGGTGCACAAGGTCTTCGGCTGGGCGGCGAACGACGGCATTCGTGGATGGGTGCAAGGTTTGCCGTTTTGGGCGGGGGTGTTGCTCATCGTGTTAGTCGCGGATTTCGTGCAGTACTGGACGCACCGCGCGTATCACGAAGTCCCACTCCTTTGGCGCTTACACGCCGTGCATCACAGCGCAAAAAGCATGGACTGGCTCGCCGGTTCGCGCCAACACATTGTTGAGCTCATCATCACACGCACGCTCGTGCTCGCGCCGATTTACGTGATGGGTTTCTCGAAGGAAGTGATTGACACGTACATCGTGATCGTCGGCTTTCAGGCGGTGTTTAACCACGCGAACGTCAGCGTGCGTTTGGGGCCGCTGCGCTACATCATCGTCACGCCGAATTTTCACCACTGGCATCACAGCCAAGACCAAGCTGCGCTGGATCGCAACTACGCTGCGCACTTCGCGTTTCTCGATTACATCTTCGGTACCGCAGTGAAGAGCGACCAACTCTGGCCAGAGAAATACGGCGTGCTCGGCGACTACGTGCCCAACGGATTCGTGAAGCAATTCAAGTTTCCGTTTACTTGGAAGGGGTAGCGCGTTCTTCCCAATGAAGGCGCGGACTTCGCGCGCTTGACTCCGAATGTAGGCGCGGACTTGGCCGCGCTTGACGACGGGAGATTTAGCGCAACCCAAGCGACGCCAAGTCGTCGCCTACATCGCTCCGATTACCGCGTTACGCTTTTCCGTTTACGTGGAAGGGCGTTATTCCCAGTGTAGGCGCGGACTTGGCCGCGCTTGACGACGGGAGATTTAGCGCGACGCAAGCGACGCCAAGTCGTCGCCTACAAAGCAAAGTTCCGGTACGCGCGGACTTCTTACTTCAAAGGCGAAACCGCGGTTGCCATCGCAATCGTCGAAGTCATGTTCGTGGTGAGCCACGCGGGGCCGCCTTTCGGCGGCCAAATGCCTTGCGCGACGGCCTCTGCGCGCGCTTTGGAGCGCGCGTCGATGCTTGGATAAGCCCAAATATTGGTGAAGCGTAGCGGCCCATCGAGCGCGACCATCGCGACGACGCAGGGCGAAATTTCGTCGCGCGCTGGAACGTATTGTTCCCACAAATCAATCGTCGGCTGCACTCCGCCGGTCTTGATGCCGTAGGTGCGAATTTCGTAGACCGGGCCGCTGATGCCAGACTCGACGGAAGGCCGCACCGGCTTCATCCAGCCGAAACCTTCGTAGCTATGTTGCTCCAACGACTGATAGATCGCGCCGCATCCGAACGGGTCGGCGCTCCTTTGCGTGCGAGCACGTTCAACGTTGAGCGTGGTGAGATCGGCGAAGCCGCGCAGCACGATCATTTGGTTTAGCGTCCCAATGTCGGTGAACCAACAGCCGAGGAGTTCGCCTTTAGCCTCGACGCTACTGCAATAGGCCTGAACGTTGGCGGCGGCTTGGGCGGCGGTGCCAAAGGGCAATGTCATCGTGGCGAGTTCGTAAAAAATGGAATTTCTTGCTTTCGTTGGAGAAGAGGGAGGCGGCAGGCCCGCTGCGTGATGCGCCGCGAGATAGCCGAACGTCATCGCGGGGCCCAACGTTATGCCGCCGCTGGGGTAGCG
>JAKPSO010000613.1 GCA_029571495.1 Pseudomonadota bacterium | reverse complement strand
CAGCGCTTGCCGCCGAACGACTGGAGCGCGCCCAGCAACTCCACACCTTCCAACACTTGCGTGTGAAAGTGCGCTCCCTGCGCAGCGCGCAAGGTCTTCACGCTCCACGCGAAAGCGCAACCGGACGATAGCCACACCTGCTCCACGCCCGCCGCAGCCGCCGTGCGAATCAGCGCGCCGACGTTGCCGGGGTCTTGCACTTCGTCAAGTGCGAGCACAAACCCGTTAGTCGCGGGAGCAGAGGTCGGCGGCACGGTCGCAATCGCGAGCACGCCCGACGGACTAATCAATGTGGACAGCGAATCAAAGAGCGCTGGCGCCACACACACCGCCTCTTTTGCGCGTGACACCAACTGCTGCTGTGGTGCGGTGAGGGCGCCCGTGTCACGGATCGCTACGATCTCCAACGCGCCAACGCGCTCCGTGTAGCTCTGCGCTAAGTGTTCGCCTTCCAGCAAGCACATGCCGTCACGCTTGCGCGCGGGGGCGGAATGCGAGAGAGCGACGAAGCGTTTGATCAGCGGATTGTCGCGGGAAGAAATGGTCTTCAACACGATGACAAGCGCTATGGCTTTTGCGTCGTGGTCACAGCCTGCGAAGACGCGCCAGAGCCGGCGGACGCTGGCGTGGCAGACGCAGGACGCTCTTTCACTTGAAACAGTGTCTCGCCCTTCTTCACCATACCGAGCTCGCTACGCGCGCGTTCTTCGATAGCCTCGCCCGCTTTTTCAAGGTCGCGGACGTCGGCTTCGAGTACTGCGTTTTTCTGTTTTGCGTCCTCATTCTTTGCGTTGAGTTCGGCGAGGTCTTGCTCAAGCGCGTGCGCTCGCGGCACCGAACCTTTGTCAAACCAAAGCTTGTACTGCAAGCCCAAAAACATGAGCACGAGCACCGCAAAGATCACGCGTCCGGTCATATTGAAACCATGTCCTACCGCCGCGCTCACGGCGCTTTCGGCTCGACAACGACCGCTGTGCCGTAGCAGAGCACCTCAGTGAGCCCGGGCATAACTTCGGTGGCGTCATAGCGCATCGCGATGATGGCGTTGGCACCACGCCTGCGCGCTTCCTTGCACATCATTTCGTATGTCTCTGCGCGAGTCTGTTCACACAGATTCGTGTAGATCGTAATGTTGCCGCCGAAAATCGTTTGCAACCCGCCTAAGAAACTACCCACAATGGAACGAGAACGCACGGTGAGTCCACGTACAACGCCGAGGTTCTTCGTCACGACGTAGCCCGGAAGCTCCGTCGAGGTAGTGATCATCGAATCATTCATCAGCAACATGTTCGAGAAAAATTAACGACCAAAGCGCGCGAACACATCGCGACCCGCGTAGCGCGCAACGTCGCCCAAATCCTCTTCGATGCGGATGAGTTGGTTGTACTTCGCCATGCGATCAGAGCGCGACAGCGAACCGGTTTTGATTTGCCCTGCATTCGTGCCAACCGCCAAATCCGCGATCAACGAATCTTCTGTCTCGCCCGAGCGGTGCGAGATGATGTTGGTGTAGCCCGCACATTTCGCCATCTCAATCGCAGCAAACGTTTCCGACAACGTGCCAATTTGATTGATCTTGATGAGAATCGAGTTGGCAACGCCTTTCTTGATGCCTTCGCGCAGAATTTTGGTGTTGGTCACGAACAAGTCGTCGCCGACGATCTGCACCCTCTTGCCGAGTTTGTCGGTTAACAGTTTCCAGCCGTCCCAATCGCCTTCGGCCATTCCGTCTTCGATGGAAACGATGGGATACCGCGACGCCCAATCGGCCCACAGGTCGGTCAGCTCAGCGCTTGAGAGCGAACGCCCCTCGCCTTCGAGGTGATATTTGCCATCTTTGTAGAACTCGCTCGCAGCGCAGTCGAGCGCCAACGCGATTTGCTCGCCAGGTTTGTAGCCCGCGCTTTCGATGGCTTGCATCAGAAGCGTCAGCGCTTCTTCGTTCGACTTCAGATCTGGCGCAAAGCCGCCCTCGTCACCTACTTGCGTCGGCCAGCCCTTACTGTCGATCAGTTTCTTCAGGCGATGGAACACCTCGGCGCCCCATCGCAGCGCTTCTTTGAAACTTGGCGCACCAACCGGCACGATCATGAACTCTTGCAAGTCCACGGAATTGTTCGCGTGCGCACCGCCATTGATCACGTTCATGAGCGGCACCGGCAAGCTCATGGGGCCAGCACCGCCAAAGTAGCGATAGAGCGGCAATCCAACGTCTTCTGCGGAAGCCTTCGCCACTGCGCACGAGACAGCCAGCATCGCATTGGCCCCGAGGCGCGATTTGTTCTCGGTGCCGTCAAGGTCGATCAACACACGATCAATGCGCGTTTGTTCTTCGCCGTCTAGGCCAAGAAGCGCTTCGCAGATTTCGGTGTTGACGTACTCAACGGCCTTTTGCACGCCTTTGCCAAGATAACGCGACCCGTCGCCATCGCGCAGTTCAATGGCCTCGCGGCTGCCGGTCGACGCGCCGCTCGGGACCGCAGCGCGACCCGTCGCGCCGCTTTCCAACACAACATCGGCCTCAACCGTGGGGTTGCCACGAGAGTCAAGAATTTCACGGGCGATTACGTCAACAATGGCAGACATGTGATTCCAGCTTTCCTGTTTGCAAATTCACTTTTTCAGCACAGCACTCCGCCGTGCGGTCACAACTTGTGCGGTCCGAGCAACTGATCTTCCGCGAGGGCTTGCGCTTTGACGATGCGGTCAAGCGCCTGCATTTGCTCTAACAATGCCCTCATGCGCGGCAACGGCCATGCGTTTGGCCCATCGCACAACGCGGTATTGGGCGTCGGATGCGTTTCCATGAAAATGCCCGACACGCCCGCTGCAATCGCCGCGCGCGCCAGCACCGGCACGTACTGCCGCTCACCACCGCTGGCGGTGCCAAGACCACCGGGTAGTTGCACCGAATGCGTCGCGTCGAACACGACCGGACACCCAGTGTCACGCATGATCGCGAGCGAGCGCATATCGCTCACGAGATTGTTGTAGCCAAAACTCACGCCACGCTCGCACACCATGATGGTGTCGTCTTGGCCGTGCTTCGCCATCGCTGCTTCTTTGGCTTTTGCGACGACGTTCTTCATGTCGCCGGGTGCCATGAATTGGCCTTTTTTTAGATTCACCGGCTTGCCGCTCGCGGCCACCGCCTGAATAAAGTCTGTTTGTCGCGCTAAGAGAGCCGGCGTCTGCAGAACGTCGACAACGCTGGCAGCCTCGTCAATCTCGTCCTCCGTGTGCACATCGGTCAACACAGGCACACCAACTTGGCGGCGAACCTCGCTCAATATGCGCAAACCTTCTGCACGGCCGAGACCGCGAAAGCCTTTGCTGCTTGAACGATTTGCTTTGTCGAAACTGGATTTGAAGATGAAGGGGATGCCGAGCGCCTGCGTCATTTCCTTGAGCTTACCGGCTGTATCCACCTGTAGTTGCTCGCTCTCGACAACGCACGGACCCGCAATCAGAAAGAATGGTTGATTCAGTCCAACTTCAAACCCGCACAGCTTCATGCCGCCACCTTGCGGTCACGCTGCGCCATCGCTGCCGCGACGAACGCCTTGAACAGTGGGTGTCCGCCGCGTGGCGTTGAGTTGAATTCAGGGTGATATTGCACGCCTAAGAACCACGGATGCGTCGAGGCAGGGTACTCCATGACCTCGACCAGGTCTTGAACCGCTGAGCGCCCCGAAACGACAAGGCCCTTCGCCTCGAATTGCGCGACGTAGTTGCTGTTGACCTCGTAACGATGACGATGACGCTCGTTGATGAGCGTTCCGCCATAGACAGTGGCCGCGAGCGAACCCGCCTTCAGTGTTGCCTCTTGCGCACCGAGGCGCATCGTGCCGCCTTTGTCCGACGACTGTGAACGCACTTGCACTTCGCCCGTTGCATCTTGCCATTCGGTAATCAGGCCGACTACCGGGTTCTTAGTTGTCACGTCAAATTCAGTCGAATGCGCATCCGACAAGCCGCAGACGTTGCGTGCGAATTCGATCATGGCAATCTGCATGCCGAGGCAGATGCCCAGATACGGCACCTTGTTCTCACGCGCGAATTTCGCCGCGATGATCTTGCCCTCGACACCACGCTCGCCGAAGCCAGGGCCGACCAGAATCGCGTCCATCCCGGCAAACAAACCGGTACCCTCGGTTTCGATTTTTTCCGATTCAAAGTAATGAATATTGACTTTGCAATCGTTCTTGATGCCGCCCGCCTTTAGCGCTTCGTGAATCGATTTGTAGGCATCAATCAGTTCAACATATTTGCCCACGAACGCGATGTTGACTTCACCCTGCTTCGGGCTCAGCGTGCGCGCAACGATCTCGGTCCATGGAGCAAGATTTGCGGGCTTGGCCACGAGATCCAGCGTGTGGCACACGATTTCGTCGAGCATTTGCTCGTGCAGTAACTGCGGCACTTTGAAAATCGTGTCGACGTCCGGCACCGAAATGACGGCGCGCTGCTCAACGTTTGTAAAGAGCGAAATCTTCTTCTTCTCGTCTTCCGGCACGGGCCGGTCCGAACGGCACAGCAAAACGTCTGGGAAGATACCGATCTCGCGAAGTTTCTGAACGCTGTGTTGTGTCGGTTTGGTCTTGAGTTCGCCAGCGCTTGCGATGTACGGCACGAGTGTGAGGTGGATGTAGCAACGGTTCTTGCGGCCCACTTCCACGCCCATCTGCCGGATCGCTTCCATGAATGGAAGTGACTCAATGTCGCCGACAGTACCGCCGATCTCGACCATCAGCACATCGACGCCCTCACCCGCGCTCTTTATCGAGGCGATGATCTCGTCCGTGATGTGTGGAATGACTTGTACAGTGCCGCCAAGGTAGTCGCCGCGGCGCTCCTTGTTGATCACGTTTTGATAAATCTTCCCGGACGTAAAACTGTTACGCGTTGTCATCTTCTGCGAGACGAAACGTTCGTAATGGCCCAAGTCCAGATCAGTTTCTGCGCCGTCGTTGGTGACGTACACCTCACCGTGCTGATACGGGCTCATCGTGCCCGGATCAACGTTGATGTAGGGATCGAGTTTTACGAGGGAGACTTTGAGACCGCGCGATTCTAGGATCGCGGCGAGGGAGCCAGCGGCGATGCCCTTACCTAGGGAGGACACCACACCGCCGGTCACGAATACATATTTGGTCATCGGTAAGACCTTAGCGGGAAAGCCAAATTCTACCGGACACCCGCACGCTGCCGTTCAATTGTTACGAGAAGCCTTGTCTGTCGTCAAAAGCGCGGCATTTGCCTACATCAATGTTTCATTTCTAGGCGGATACTCGTACTTAACCACCGCACACCGTGCAACGGAAAGCGAGACACGTGACAGAAGCCGATAACAACGCGAAACTCGACGGGCTGACCGGCCATGAAGCTGCGCGCCTGCTCGCGCAGCACGGACCTAACCTACTACCGAGCGGTCGGCAACGCACGTTACTCAAAATTGTCGGCGAGACGCTCCGGGAACCGATG
>JAKPSO010000586.1 GCA_029571495.1 Pseudomonadota bacterium | reverse complement strand
CGCTGAGTTTTGCGAGTTCAACCAACGCGTCTGCCAATACATCAAGGTCAAGCTCCGCGCGAACACGCCCTGCCAACGTCTCGTCCGACGACGGCATGTAAAGCCCCGTCGCGCACATCGACGCATAGTCGCGCAAGGTTTCGTCGAAACGCGCAAACGCAACGTCTCCGCCACGTTTTGCCGCGTTGCGCGCGCGCGCGTGATCGACCAAGACGTTGCGCATCACACGCGCCGACAGACGAACAAAATCTTCGGCGGCCATCGCCGACGGCGCGTGCTTCGCGTCTTTTGCGAGGCGCAACCACGCCTCATGCACGAGCCCCGTACGCGACAGCGTGTGCCCCGGCGCTTCGCCCGCGAACAACGCTTGCGCGACGCGTCGAAGCTCCGCATATACGTCCACCGGAACGCCCGCAGGCGCGTCCGCGCGCGGGTCGGCCTGTGGCGCTGCACGTGGTGCGGTGTCGGAAGGCGAAGCGTTCATGAGTTTGCGCAGGATAGCGCAAGGACGCGCCCACGGGAACGGCGGCGTTGCGGCGAGTGATCGCAAACGCAAATGCGCAACAACTTTTCGCCATAGTCGACCGCGCATCGGCCGTTCAACGCATTATTTTCTTAAAGTCGACTTAGTACATAATTCTTGCAAATACGCCGCCCATTAGCCGCTACAGCCCAATCTACGGCAAAAGCTGTTTCACCGCACTTTCGGCCGTCACGCCCGACACGCGTAATCGTTTGCGACGATTCGTGTCGCCGGAGAGCAAGAGAACCTTGCTCTTGCTCACAGCGAAGCGTTCGGCCAAAAACGCGATGACGGCGGCGTTGGCTTTGCCGTCTACTGGCGGCGCGTTGATGCGCAGTTTCAGCGCGCCATCGTGTTCGCCGGACACTTCCGTGCTCTTCGCGCCGGGTTGGACGTAGATGGAGATTTCCACGCCGTCCGCGGTGTCGCGCAACCACGCAGGGAGCGTCATACTTCGTCGCGCGTGCAATGTTGGACTACGCTCTATCGAGCATGTCGCCCAGCTCCGCGCCACGATCACGCGCCGCGCGCACGGCTTCAACGTACGCCGCTTGGACGCCGCGCTCACCGATCACTGCGAGCGCCGCTGCGGTCGTGCCGCCCTTGGAAGTCACGCGTTCGCGCAACACGCCGGGGCTCTCGGCGGAGGCTTCTGCGAGCGCCGTTGCGCCCTTCATGGTCGCGAGCACCAGCGTGCGCGCGTCTGCCGCGCTAAAGCCCACACCCTCGGCCGCGGCGAGCATCGATTCGATGAAGTGAAACACGTAGGCTGGACCGCTGCCCGACACCGCCGTCACAGCGTCAATCATGGCTTCGGTTTCAACGCGGACAACGGGGCCGGTTGACTGCATGAGCGCCGTCGCCGTGGCCACGTCCTCCGCGGCGAGCGTGGGTGCAGCGTACAGGCCAGTGATGCCTTGGCCGATCAGCGCCGGTGTGTTGGGCATGGTGCGCACGATGCGTGCGTGGCCGTTCAACCAACGCGAAATCGTGCCTGCGCGCGTGCCTGCGGCGATGCTCACAATCAGCTCGCCGCGCAGATGCGGCAACAGTTCCGCGCACACGTCTTTCAGTACTTGCGGTTTCACCGCGAGCACCACGGCGTCGGCGCCCTCGATCGCGGCGCGGTTGGCTGCTGCGTGCACCGTCACATTCAGCGTCGCGAGCTTTTCGCGCGCTGGCGCAAACGGTTCGATGATGTGGCAAGAAAGCTCGGGATGCTTTTTGATGAGCCCCGCGAGCATCGCGCTCGCCATGTTGCCGCCACCGACGAAACAGATTTTTTTCATTGCAATTGCACTCAAATTAACTCGTTACCCGCGCCCCAAACAGCGCCGTTCCGACGCGCACCATCGTAGAGCCGCATTCCACCGCGATTTCGAGATCGTCCGACATTCCCATCGACAGCGTGTCCATGCTCGGAACTTGGCTTCGCGCTTCGTTAAACAAATTCGCGAGCAGCTTGAATTGGCCGCGCGTGGCCTCGGCTCCGATATCCGGCTCCGGCATCCCCATCAGGCCGCGCACACGGACGTTCGGAAGTGCGCTCGCGGCCACTGCGAGCGCGACGGTATCGTCGGGCGCGCAGCCGCTTTTTGAGGCCTCGCCGCTGATGTTGACTTGAATACACAGGTTCAGCGGCGGCATCGACTTTGGGCGCTGCGCGGAGAGTCGTTCCGCGATCTTCAAGCGATCCACCGAATGCACCCACTGCGCGATTGTCGCCACGACGCGGGTTTTGTTTGACTGCAATGGCCCGATCAAATGCCACTCGATGCCCGCAAGGTCAGCAAGCTCAACGACCTTGCCTTCGAGTTCCTGTACGTAGTTTTCGCCGAACGCGCGCTGACCGGCGGCGTAGAGGGCGCGAATTTTCGCCACCGGCTGCACTTTGCTCACGGCCAGCAAGTGCACATCGCTCGCGCTGCGGTTCGCGGCCTTTGCCGCCGATGCGACGCGCGAACGCACGGCAACGAGGCGCGCGAGCGATTCGTCGGCTTGCGGTGGGTTCGAGCTTGCGGTCATAATGGCAACGTCATGCACAAAGCAGAAAATTAACCGTGGTGGCGCAGTCAGCGACAAGCGCGCACGGGGGCAAAGGATTATAGGGATGGATATTGCAGAGCTTCTGGCGTTCTCGGTAAAGAACACCGCCTCCGACTTGCACTTGTCGGCCGGCTTACCGCCCATGTTGCGCGTTCACGGCGACATGCGCCGCATCAATCTGCCTGCAATGGATCACAAAGACGTACACAGCCTCGTCTACGACATCATGTCGGACGCGCAGCGCAAGGTGTACGAGGAGAACTTAGAGGTCGACTTCTCGTTCGAGATTCCGAACCTCGCGCGCTTCCGCGTCAACGCGTTCAATCAGGACCGCGGCGCTGCGGCCGTGTTTCGTACCATTCCTTCACGCGTGCTCACGCTCGAAGACTTGGCGGCACCAAAGATTTTCGCGGAGCTTTCGCTGAAGCCGCGCGGACTCGTGCTGGTG
>JAKPSO010000518.1 GCA_029571495.1 Pseudomonadota bacterium | reverse complement strand
GCAGATCATGTGCGCGACGCCGGTGATGTTTGCGTACGATGCGCCTGCTGCGCAGGCGGCGTACGTTGCCGCGACTTACAACGATCTCGCATTGGAAATGTGTGCGGACAGCGGCGGTCGATTGAAGGCGTTAGCGCAGGTACCGCTGCAAGACGCGGAGCTCTCAATGAAGGAGCTTTCGCGCGCGATGCGTGCGGGATGCGTCGGAGTGCAGATCGGCAACCACGTCGGACCGCGCGAAATGGATGACGCCGATACCGTTCGCTTTCTCGCGCACTGCGCGGCGGAAGGCGCGGCGGTGCTCGTGCATCCGTGGGACATGCTCGGTGGAGAGCGCCTCAAGCGGTGGATGAGCGCATGGACCGTGGCGATGCCGGCCGAGACGCAGTTCGGCATCATGGCAATGATTTTGGGCGGCGCGTTTGATCAACTGCCGCGCGACTTGCGTATCTGCTTCGCGCATGGCGGCGGCGGATTCCCCTACTTGCTCGGTCGCTTGGAGAACGCATGGCATCGACGTGACATTGTGCGCGGCGTGTCGCTCCATCCGCCGAGCCACTACCTTGACCGCTTCAGCGTCGACAGCGCGGTGTTCGATCCGCGCGCGCTGCGACTCTTGATCGACACGATGGGCGCGAGCCGCATCATGGTCGGCAGCGATGCGCCGTTTCCGTTGGGTGAAGAACACATCGGCAACCTCGTACGTGAGCAGCCGAGTGTCAACCCTAGCGAACGCGCGGCCATTCTGATGGACAATGCTCGTTTGTTCTTCGGACTTGAATAGCACCTACCGCGGAAAATGCATTATCTTGCATTTTTCTGGCGTATCAACTACATTTTTGACAGTTTAGCGGCGCTAAAGCGCCCTCGAATCACGTAAAGGAGGAAATATCATGCATAAAATCGCTTCCCGTGTCGCACGCGTCACGACGGCGCTCGCCGCGGCCGGTCTCTTCACCGGCCTCACACACGCACAGTCGGGCCCCATCAAAATTGGCTTCGTCGCGGAGCTCTCCGGACCGCAAGCGCCGCTCGGGCAAGACCAGTACGATGCATTGATGCTTCTCATTGAGCAAAACGGCGGCAAGCTTGGCGGTGTTGCCGTGCAGGTCATCAAAGAAGACTCGCAGTTGAAGCCCGACGTCGCCAACCAGGTCGTCGACAAACTGATCGAAAAAGATAAAGTGCCGATCATCACGGGCGTGACGTTTTCGAACATCATGATGGCCGTCCACAAGAAGGTGACCGACAAGGGCGTGTTCCTCATCGGATCGAATGCGGGCCCGTCGCCTGTCGCGGGCGCGCAGTGCTCGCCGTACTTCTTCAGCACGTCGTGGCAAAACGACGTGCAGGCCGAAGTGGTCGGCAAATACGCGAGCGACAAAGGCTACAAAAACGTCATCGCGATGGCGCCGAACTATCAGGCCGGCAAGGACTTCGTCGCGGGCTTTAAGCGCACCTTCAAGGGCGGCGCAGTGAGCGACGAGATCTACACGCCGCTGAACCAACAAGACTTCTCCGCCGAACTCGCGCAGATCGCCGCGAAGAAGCCAGACTCGATCTACGTGTTCTACCCAGGCGGGCTCGGCGTGAACTTCGTCAAGCAGTTCCAACAAGCAGGCTTGAACAAGAGCATCACAGTGATGTCGACTTCGACCGTCGACGGCACGACGCTGCCAGCGCTGCGCGATGCGGCGATTGGCATGCTTTCTGGAACGGTATGGGGCCCGGATTTCCCGAACGAAGCGAACCAGAAGTTTGTCGCTGCGTTTGAGAAAAAATACAACCGCATTCCGTCGCAGTACGCCGCGCAAGGCTTCGACGCCGCCCTGCTCCTCGACAGCGCAATTCGCAAAGTCAAAGGCAATGTAGGTGACAAGAAGGCGTTCCACGCAGCGCTCAAAGCTGCCGATTTCAAATCGGTTCGTGGCAACTTCAAATTTGGCAACAACCAGTTCCCAGTTCAAGACGCATACATGTTTGACGTCGCGAAAGACAGCAAGGGCCGCGTGAGCCTGCGCACTGTCGCGAAGCCGCTGGTCAATCATGTTGACGCCTACGCGACCCAGTGCACGATGAAGGCGCTGTAAGGGATTCTTCGCTCTACTTTTTGCAGCAGTACGTTGGGTGGGCGCTCGGCGCCCACCAACACTTGGCAATACAACCGCGTTTGCCGCACGAGCATGCGAAGGGCTTTCGCTGCCCACTCTGCAAATGCTTGCCGTACAGGTCGTGAATTTGATTCGATGACACCCACCCTCCTCAACTTCATCAACGGACACTCCGTCGCCGCGGCCTCAGGCAAGACGTTTGATCGTTTGTCGCCCGTCAACGGCGCGCTCGTACAACGCGTCAGCGAAGCCGGCAAGCCGGAAGTACAAGCCGCGGTGTCTGCCGCGAAAGCGGCGCTCAAAGGCCCGTGGGGCACGATGGACGTCGCTGCACGGGCGGCGCTGCTTTACAAGTTGGCCGAGGCGATCGAGTCCAGCACGGAACGCTTGCTGCACGCCGAAATTGCGGATACTGGCAAGCCCATATCGCTCGCGAGCGGACTCGATATTCCGCGTGGCGCGGCGAACTTTCGCGTGTTCATCGACATGGTCAAGGCAACGCACGAGGCGTCCTACCAATCCTCGACGCCGGACGGTCGTGGCGCGTTGAACTACACGATCCGTCGCCCCAAAGGCGTCATCGCGGTCATCTGTCCGTGGAACCTGCCGTTCCTCAACGTGACGTGGAAACTCGGCCCTGCGCTTGCGCTCGGCAACACCGTCGTCGTGAAGCCTTCTGAGGAAACGCCAACGACAGCGACGATGCTCGCGCAGATCGCAAAGGACGTCGGCATCCCCGACGGCGTTTTCAACATTGTGCACGGCTTCGGTCCCGGCTCCGCGGGCGAGTTTTTGACGCAACACGAAGACGTCGCAGCGGTCACTTTCACGGGCGAGACGCGCACCGGCACCGCGATCATGAAAGCCGCCGCTGAAGGCACACGTCCTGTGTCGTTCGAACTTGGCGGAAAGAATGCGGGCATCGTCTTCGCCGACTGTGATTTCGATGCCGCAGTCGACGGCATCACGCGCTCGGCGTATCTCAAC
>JAKPSO010000517.1 GCA_029571495.1 Pseudomonadota bacterium | reverse complement strand
ATGACGCACTCGCCGGGAAGGTGAGCATGCCCACTTCTGGCAATCGGACGGTGACGATTCGCGCGCATCGCGAATGGAGTCCATTTAAGCTGGTCGTGCCATCTTGCGCCGGCACCGTAACGCTTAGCGATACCAGCAGCTATTTGCGTGTTGGTACGACGGTCACGGCAACGGTTAACCCCGCAACTGCAGCCGTGTTCACGGGCTGGTCCGGAACGGTTTCCGGCACCAGCAACGCAGTGAGTTCGAAAATCGGTGCGCTGGTTCCGGAATTCGTTGCGACATTCAATACGGTCGCCACACCGCTTCGTCTCGACAGCATCACTCCACCGAACTACGGCGATGACGTCGCGGGAACGATCGTCACGTTGGCGGGCGCAGGCTTTACGCCCGAAACTCGCGTCTCGATCAACCGCGTGCTTGTCACGCCAACGTTTGTTGATGGCAACACACTGCGACTCAACCTTTCGCGCACGCAGCTTCCGTTCGTCGGACGCCTTCCGGTGTACGTCTACAACCCGCTGTCATCGACGTGCCCAGTTAACAGCAACTCCGTCGCGCTCGACGTGTTGCCTGCCGGACAAAAAGTGCGGCGCACGCTAAGTGAGTACTACCACGCAGGTCTCGACTACTACTTCCTGACCGGACGCGACGGCGACAAGGCGTTGTTAGATTCCGCACCGGGTTGGACGCGCACCGGAAACGAAATCAAAATATTCGCGCGCCCCAACACACGAACGATTCCGCTCGAACGACACTTCTTTGCCAATGTTGCGCGCGGTGCAACGCGCGGCTCGCATTTCTTCACCGTCGTCGCGAGCGAACAGGTCTTGATGACGACGCTTAACCCAACCAACGCAGCGATCGACGCCAAACCCCTTCTTGAAGGGGTTGAAGGCTACGCGATTCCGACAGATTCAGCGGGGGCATGCCCGGCCAACACCGTGCCGATCTACCGTGCGTTTAAGGGAACGCCGCGTTATGTTGACGACGGGAACCATCGCTTCAGTACCAGTCTAAGTCAGCATCAAGATATGGTGAATCGCTTGGGCTGGACGGACGAAGGCGTCAAATTCTGCGCGCTGCCGTAGGGGCACAACACACTCTCAGAAATCGTTATGTTGAATCGCAAACGTCTCGTCGCCGTCGCTGCACTGGTTCACTGCGCCATGCTTTGGCTCCCCTCAGCGTCCGCCGCTACCGAAGGTCTGCGCGCGTTCTGGCGCGGCAATTGGGTGAACTACGTCGAGGTTGGCGACAACGCTGTCATCGAGGGCGATATCGTCATTGGTCAGAAAGACGCGGTTCGTGAATTTACAAACGCCGTCTTGCGCGGGCAGACGCAAATGCTTGATACGAGCAAGGCGTTGACGATCAGTTCCAATGCACGGCTGTGGCCTCGCGGACCGAGCGGTCTCGTTGAGGTGCCCTACACCGTGACTGCGGGCAACCAAACCAACATCGACGGCGCCGTGGCTGAGGTCAATCGAGCACTCAGCGGCACGCTCAAATGGGTGCCGCGCTCAGCTGAGCAAGACTACGTTTCGTTCAACATGACGACATCGTCAGGTGGCGGTTGCAACAGCTTCGTCGGGCGCCAAGGGAACCGCCAAGACATTCAGGGCGATCCCGACTGTAGCGTCGGGATACTCGTGCATGAAATGGGACATGCGATGGGCATGTGGCACATTCAGTCTGATCCGGACATGCCCGCGTTCATCGATTTCAACATCGCGAATATGGCACCGACCAACCGCTTCAACAGCCTGCCGATATTGGGTACGCAGACTTTTAGCGGATACGAGTACGGCTCGATCATGCACTACGGTCGTCTGGACTTTTCGAACTACGAAGGGCGTAAGGTCATGGAGACCAAGCCTGCTGGAATCGACATCCGGGCCAGTGGCAATTCCACCTATTCGCTCGGCGATTTGGACGCGCTGACGCGCCTCTACGGCGCTGCGCCCACTGCGACGACGATTGCGTCGCACCCCACGGGACTCAAACTCATGGTCGACGGCGTTGAGATCATGACGCCCAAAACTTTCTCTTGGCCCATTGGCAGCGTGCATCGCATCTGGGCGAGTGAGTCATTGCAAAGTATGGACGGCTACAGCTTCGCCTTTGGCCGTTGGTCACACGACCCGCAGACTCAGCCTTCGCGCCAGCTCACTTGGCAGGTAGTTGTTGGCGATGGCTTGTTGGGCGCGCCAACTACGTCGCCGCGGTCCACCGTTTTGACCGCAAACTTCGTCCGACTGATGAGTGTGTTCACAACGGCGTTGTCGTCGACTGGAGGAAGCGTGACCGTCACGCCGAACGGCGCGAGCGTGTGGCCGGGCACAGCAAGTTTGTATCCACAATACTCGACCTTTGATTTGGTCGCGTCGCCAAACACGGGGTATTACAACGCGTTTAGCTGGAGTGCAGGCGCGTTTCCGTTCGCAGGCGGCGCAGGATATGTGCCGCGTCTGTCGTTGTTGATGCCGCCCTTTGCGTCGCAAACCATCGGCGGTTCATTCACCACCGGACCGGCGATCGCTGTTGCGGTGACGGGTACCGGCGTCTCAGATCCGATCACTGTTAAGTACACGCCACCGGGCGGCACGCTGACGACGTCCGTGGCGCCGCGCCTCGCACGCGGCAACGCAGGCGCATGGAAATTTGAGTTCGCGACACCACAAACCTCCGGTGCGACCCGAATGGTTGTCGATGGAGTTGACGGACTCGACGACATCACCGCGGGCACAGTTGCGATGCCGTCGAGCGGTGTGCGTGTCGTGACCGTTCGCGCGCATCGTGAGGCACAACCTTACAAACAGGTTCGCCCTTCGTGCGCGGGAAGCATCACGTTGAGCAACTCCGCTTCGTGGGTCAGCAGCGGCACGACGCTTTCCGCCACAGTCACGCCCTCCCTAAGTGCAACGTTCGTTGGATGGTCTGGCTCGGTCAGCGGAACGGCAAATTCCGTCAGCGTTTCTGTCGGTGATCTGGTGCCCGAATTCGTAGCCACATACAACGTCGTGAATGAAGCGCTCAGTGTGTCTGCGGTGAGTCCTCGCGTCGTTGGCGAGGAGGGTGCAACGCTTGAGATCGTTGGCACCGGATTCTCGCCGTCGAGCCGCGTGATCATCAATGGCGCGACGTTTGTCCCGCAGTACATCGATTCGCATCACCTGCGCCTCACGTTAGACAGAAACGACATCGTCGAACCGGGCCGTTTGCCTGTGCAAGTGGCCAATGCGGTGTCAACTTCATGCGTGGCATACACCGACCAAGTAGCACTCAACGTACTGCCGCGCGGAACCAATGCGGGCGTCACGCTGACCGAGTACTACCATGCGGGACTCGACTACTATTTCTTGACCGGACGCAGCGGTGACAAGGCCGTGCTTGACGCCGTCCCTGCGTGGACGCGCACCGGCCGCTCGATCAAATTGTTCGCCACGCCGACGGTCGACACCGTGCCGCTGGAGCGCCACTTTTTTGCCAAAGTTGCCAAAGGCGCGTCGCGCGGCAGCCACTTCTTCACGTCGATCTCATCCGAACAGACGCTGCTCACCAGCATCAATCCAACGAATCTAGCGCTTGACGCGAAGCCCTATCTCGAAAGTATCGAAGGCTATGCCGTGCCGAAGACTGTTGCTGGCGCGTGCCCTTCCGGAACGTCGCCGATTTACCGAGCGTTCAAAGGACCTCCAACATTCGTCGACGATGGCAACCATCGCTTCAGCACAACACTCGCGCAACACCAAGACATGGTGCGATTGGGATGGACGGATGAGGGCGTGGTGTTTTGCGGGTTGTAACGATTGCGCGAAGGTCGCGTGCCTCGCGGTGAATCGGTCTAGGCCTGCGGATTCATTTCCCGCCAAAAATAGACCCCAACACGCCGCGAATTACGCGCCGTCCGACCTCGGAGCCTACAGCGCGAGCTGCGGATTTCATTGCGGCTTCGCCTACGGTCTGTCGTGAATGCGGCGATGGCTTGCTTTGTAATACGTCGCCGATCATGCCGCCGACTTTGCTGAAAAATCCGCCTTCTTCCGGTGCGCTTGCGGGCGCGGGCGCAGCGTCGCCGCTTGCGGGCGTAGCCACTTTGTCCGCGGTTTCCATTCGCGCGCTTACGCGCCCGGTGAGTTTTTCGTACGCGCTTTCGCGGTCTTCGGTTTTGTCGTAAATGCCAGCGACGAGAGAACTTTGGATGAGTGCGGCGCGCTCTGGTGCGGTGACTGGTCCGATGCGCGACGACGGCGGGATGACCCAGCAACGCTCGACCGGATTGGGGCGACCCTTTTCATCGAGAAACGAGACGAGCGCTTCGCCAGTCGCGAGCTCGGTGATCGCTTGTTCGGTGTTGATTTTCGGGTTCGGGCGGAAGGTAGATGCTGCGGTTTTCACGGCCTCCGCATCGCGCGGCGTGTAGGCGCGCAGCGCGTGTTGAATGCGATTGCCGAGCTGACCGAGCACAACGTCGGGCACGTCGAGCGGATTTTGCGTGACGAAATACACGCCGACGCCCTTCGAGCGCACGAGACGCACCACTTGCTCGATGCGCGAGCGCAGCTCCGGCGGCGCTTCGTTAAACAGCAAGTGCGCTTCGTCGAAAAAGAACACGAGCTTCGGCTGATCGGGGTCGCCAACTTCGGGCAGAGTCTCGAAGAGTTCCGAGAGCAGCCACAACAAAAACGTCGCGTAGATGCGCGGGTTCGCGAGCAGTTTGTCGGCGGCCAAAATGTTCACGACACCTTTGCCGTCGACGGTCTGCATTAAGTCCGAAAGGTTCAGCGCCGGTTCGCCGAAAAACTTCTCACCGCCCTGCGATTCGATCGTCAAAATGCCGCGCTGAATCGCACCGATGCTCGCGCCCGAAATGTTGCCGTAGTTAAGCTGATATTCCTTCGCGCTTTCGCCCGCATGCGCGAGGAGCGCGCGCAAATCTTTCAAGTCGAGCAGCAGCAAGCCTTTGTCGTCCGCGATCTTGAACACTGCCGTCAACACGCCGCTCTGCGTCTCGTTCAAATTCAAGATGCGCGACAAAAGCAGCGGCCCCATCTCAGCCACCGTCGCGCGCAGCGGATGTCCTTGCTCGCCGAACACGTCCCAACACGTCACCGGAAACTGCTCGTTCGCGAAGCTCGTGAGCTTCAACATCGCGACGCGATCCGTGACGCGCTGATTGCCGCCCCCGATCTGCGAAAGCCCCGTCAAATCGCCCTTCACGTCCGCCATAAACACCGGCACACCAAGCCGCGAAAAGCCTTCGGCAAGCACCTGCAAACTCACCGTTTTTCCGGTGCCCGTCGCGCCGGTGATCAGCCCGTGGCGATTGGCCAGTTTGGGCAACAAGTTCACATCCGCGTTGGTGTCGATGGTTTTGGCAACGAGAAAAGGATTAGACATGGCTGGCGACGGTTTCAAGGGTTCGGAGGAATGCGTGAACTTTAGCGGGTTTTGGCG
>JAKPSO010000505.1 GCA_029571495.1 Pseudomonadota bacterium | reverse complement strand
GGCTTCTCGGCGTTTGCGGGCGTGAAATACGTGCAGGAGCGCTTGCCGGAACGCGCGCACTTTTCCATCCCTGGACTGGCGGACGTCCCATTCGTTGGGACCGCGCTCTTCAAGCAGCATCCGATGGTGTATTTCGCGTTTGTGCTCACCGCAGCGATTATCTGGTTCTTGTACCGAACCCGCGCCGGGCTCGTGTTGCGCTCGGTCGGCGAGAGTCCGGAGTCGGCACACTCGTTGGGCTACCCCGTGCGACGCATTCGACTGTTCGCGGTGATGTTTGGCGGTGCGATGTGCGGCCTCGCGGGCGCGTATCTTGCGGTGATTTACACGCCGTTGTGGGTTGAGGGTATGGTCGCCGGGAAAGGCTGGATTGCACTGGCGTTGACCACGTTCGCTACATGGCGGCCCATCCGGGTGCTTTTTGGTGCGTATCTCTTCGGCGGTGTGACTATGATGCAGTTTCATTTGCAGAGTCAAGGCGTCGATATTCCGAGCCAGTTCCTGTCGATGGCGCCGTACGTCGCCACCATCGTCGTGCTGGCACTAATTTCGCGTAACCCGACCTGGATTCGTATCAACATGCCCGCCTCCGTCGGCAAGCCGTTCTATCCGGGGTCTTAGAATTCACAGCAGTACTCGCTTTTTCAATGTGTCACCGTTTCACTGTTCGCTTTTTCACACACACTCAAGAGGGAATCTTATGAACACCAAGCGTAGTTTGCTCGCCGTTGGCGTGAGCGCAGCGCTCCTCGCTGTTTTGGCGGGTTGCGGCAAGAAAGAAGAACCGAAAGTCGAGGCTCCGGCCCCAGCAGCCGCGCCAGCAGCCGCAGCCAAACCAGCGCCGCTTAAAGTCGCGTTTGCGTATGTCGGTCCAGTCGGCGATGGTGGTTGGACGTTTGCGCATGACAACGCGCGTAAGGCCGTTGAGAAAGAATTTGGCGACAAGGTCGTCACCAGTTTCGTTGAAAAAGTACCAGAGAGCGCCGATGCTGAGCGCGTTTTCCGTGACCTCGCTGGCCAGGGCAACAAACTCATCTTCGGCACGACGTTTGGCTACATGGAGCCGATGCTCAAAATCGCGCCGGACTTTAAGGATGTGAAGTTCGAGCACGCGACCGGCTACAAAACTGCCGAGAATCTGCGCACCTACGATAGCCGCACCTACGAAGGCGCGTACATGGCTGGCATCATCGCGGGCAAGATGACGAAGACCAACACGCTCGGCGTGGTGGGTTCGATTCCGATTCCTGAAGTGATCCGCAACATCAACAGCTTCACGATGGGCGCGCAAAGTGTCAACCCGAAGATCAAGACGAAAGTGGTCTGGGTCAACGAATGGTTCAACCCGCCGAAAGAAACTGAAGCGGCGACGGCTCTTATTAACGGTGGCGCAGACGTGTTGATGCAAAACACCGACTCGCCAGCCGTGTTGAAGACCGCCGAAGAAAAAGGCAAGCGCGCCTTCGGTTGGGACAGCGACATGACCGCCTACGGCCCAAAAGCGCACTTGGGCTCGGCGATCATCAACTGGGCACCGTACTACATCAAAGCAACGAAAGACGCGCTTGATGGCAAGTGGGCGACGGGCTCGGTGTGGTGGGGCGTGAAAGAGGGCGCGATCGATATGGTCTCGCTCGCCGCGGACGTTCCAGCCGATGCGAAAGCCAAGCTCGACGAAGTGAAAGCAGGCCTCAAAGCGGGCACCTTCCACCCATGGACTGGCCCGATTGTCGACCAATCCGGCAAAGAGTTGATCGCCAAAGGCGTAGTCGCCGACGACAAATTCCTCAGCGGCGTGAAGTTCTATGTCAAGGGCGTTGAGGGCAAAGTGCCCGGTGACGGGAAGTAAGAAGGAGAAGCGGAACGCGCGAAGCGCGAGAGGGGCCCCAGCGCAGCTGGGGATCGTTTCCGCTTCGACTGACGCGCGCGACGCAAAGATCGTTGATTTGCAGTGATCGTGCAGAGCGCGCAGAAGGAGAAGCGGAACGCGCGAAGCGCGAGAGGGGCCCCAGCGCAGCTGAGGATCGTTTCCGCTTCGACTGACGCGCGCGACGCAAAGATCGTTGATTTGCAATGATCGTTCGGAGCGCGCAGAACTATCCGTAAGTGAAAAAAGGCCGCCTTGTGCGGCCTTTTTTGTATGAGCAGGCCCGCTCCCACAACGATGTCGGCAACACATGAATACGCTCCTCATAAGAAACGCCCACGCGATTGCCACGTTCGACGCCGTTGAGCGTGAACTTCGTGATGCATCCATCTTCATCCGCGACAACGTGATTGAAGCGGTGGGGCCTGCGAGTGAACTACCGCAATCGGCTGACGAAGTGATCAATGCAGTGAATTGTGTCGTCACACCGGGCCTCGTGAATACGCATCATCACATGTACCAGAGCCTCACGCGCGCCATTCCCGGTGTGCAAGATGCGGAGCTTTTTACGTGGTTGAAGGGCCTGTATCCCATCTGGGCGCGGATGACACCAGACATGGTGCACACCTCCGCGCTCACCGCGATGGCGGAGCTGCTTCTCTCGGGCTGCACAACGTCGAGCGACCACCTCTATCTGTTTCCAAACGGCAGCAAACTCGACGACACCATCGCGGCCGCTGCGCAGATCGGGATGCGCTTTCATGCGATGCGCGGAGCCATGAGCGTAGGCGAATCAGCGGGCGGTTTACCGCCGGATTCTGTCGTTGAGAACGAGGACGCCATCCTCAAGGATTCGCGACGCGTCGTCGAACAATTTCACGACGCG
>JAKPSO010000499.1 GCA_029571495.1 Pseudomonadota bacterium | reverse complement strand
AGCAAGGTGTTCATCATGAAGCACCTCGTCCTAAGAGACGAAACCCTGTTGTGCGAAGGCACTGAGGTGCGAGCTTTTTGCGTACGCGACGGGGATCGCATGAAGGCCATCGAGGTGCCTGCGGACATTAAGGCGAAATGTCAGGCGGATTAAGATGAATTTGGCGCTGTCGCGCGAGCGGGCCATGACTTATCATTAAGATTCATCTGTCTCTGTGCGTCTCCTCTTTGCTCGTCGATCGCCACCGCTGCGCCCAGGAACCATTCCCTCGCAATGATTGATTTTCCGGAAATCGCAAAAAGCGACGAACGTAGACGCGCAACCCGCCGTAGCACGGAGCTACCGGCGTACTTTGTGATTGGCACAGATTCGTTCTCCGTCACCATACGAGACTTTTCGCCAACCGGTTTGTTTCTAGCGTTCGACTCGGGCGCGCCTTCTGCAGACCGAGTGAAAGGCTGGGTAGGCGTTTCCGCGGTCGTCGACTGCGCGCAAACGACGGTCGCCGAGTTAACGCAGGGCATTGGCGAACCTGTCGAGGCGATTTCCGTGCGCGTCGTGCATGCCTTGCGCGGCGGGCTCGGCGTGCACGTGGACTCTCTGCCGAAGTCGTGGAATCACGTGTTGGAACTTGCGGCAGAACAGAAACTGCAGCCGGTCGCTGCCGAGGGAAAAGAATTTTCGGCGCTTATCGAGCGCTGCGTCGCCGTGTATTGCACGTTTGCTCGCCAATTGGGTGACGAGACGATCGCGCGAGCGGTGGAAGCCTTTGGGGCGTTGCAAGGCGAAGATCCATTCGGCGCGATGCGTTCGGGATTCGACGCAGCACGTCTCGATCTGTCGACGCACCGCGAAGCGATCGTTGAACGGTTCGTCGAAAACGCGCGTACACGCGTGAACTCGGCGATTGAACCCGAAGCTGTCGTTGAAAAACCCGTTTCGGTCGGCCAGCTCCGCCTGATGGAGGCCGACGAACTCGATGACTTTTTGTCACTCTCGAAGACGATCAAGCGGGTTGACGAAAAAATTGCCGTCGCGTTAGATCAATTCGAGATGCGCTATGCGCGACTGACGGGCAACACGGTGTTGCCGCGGCGCAGCCCGATCGGCCCCGAGAAGACGCTGCGCTCGTTCCGCGATGCGCTGGGTGAAGTCAAGCTCTCGCCACCGAGCGCGCGCGTGTTGATTGGTGAGCTGGAAACGGTTTCGCTGCAGCGCTTTCCGACCTTGCTGCAGGACTTGAACCAGATGCTCGCGTCGGCGCCGCGCGCACAGCGGTTACGACGCGCCTCGAATGCGGCGTCGAGTTCCACACCGCAGGCGTTCGCTGCGAATTTTCAAGCCAGTGCGATGGCAGACGACATCACGCAGGAGTTCGTCGCCTCTGTCCAACAGAGAGTTAGCAACGGGCAAGTCACTGTTCCACGTACTGTGCTGAATGTCATCAATTCGATGGTCAGCGGCGAGATAGCGGCACCTTCGCAACCGACGCTGACACTTGACGACGGACAGCCAGAGCCGCGCGAGGCCACGCTTGAAGAGCTACTCGCATCGATTGAACTCTTGCCGCCCTCGGCACATGGTGCGTTCGAACAATCTGGCTCGGACGTTGTGCGTGCGAGTATGCAAGCGCCGACCGCCGGCGATGGTTCGCGCGCACCGGTCCTCGTCTTGTCGTCGCGGCACAAAGATGTTCTCGACACGAGCGCTCGCCTATTTCGCAAGGCCAGTCTCGATTTTGTGCCCAATGGCGATGTAGAAACGATGATGAAGCGGCTTGAGCAAACGTTGCTCAAGCTCTCGTTGCGCGACGGCGAGTTTCCTTCGTCACCGCAGCATCCGGCGCGCAAAGTCGTCAACCTGATCGATCAGTACCACTCCGCCGCTGATGATCAAGGACACATCGTCGACAAGCGTCTACTGGCGAATCTCGATGCTCTGGTCAAACGCATTTGCGATCAAGCAGATCGTGATGCATCGGTGTTCGGCGTGGTTCAGCACAGCCTTGAACAAGACCTTGATGCCCTTCGTCGCGAGCGACGCGAACGAATCAATCGCATTGTCGAGGCACTTGAAAACCGAGATCGCGTTCGGGCTGTTAGACAAGAAGTAGATTTGGCATTCATGCGCCGACTTTCGTCGCGCAAGGTGCCGCGTGCATTGATTCGGCTCCTTGATGATGTGTGGCGCCAGCACACGGTTGTCATCGGCTTGCGACACGGTATCGACTCCGACGCTTGGCGCGAAAACTTATTGCTTATTGAGCGCACGCTCTCGCTGTCGATTGACACAGTCGAGGACGAAGCCGCGCTCGCAATGCGACGCGACGTATTCCGCGAAATTTCCGTCGTGTTATCGGAACTCGTCAGCGACTTGCCGCTGCGCGATCGGTTGCTGGGCGATCTGTCGGCGCTGATGGTTGAGGCAGACGCCGAGCAAATTGCGGATTCCGTAGAGGCCCCCCAATTTAGCGCCTCCCTCAAGAGCAGCAACAACGCTGCCGCCTCAAGCATCACGCAGCCCAAAGCCATATTGCGCCTTGGCGACTGGTACGAGATGCAGGTCCAGGGTAAGTGGGTTTCGGTGCAATTGGTGTGGCGTAGTCGAGGCGGCGAGCACGCGGCGTTCGTCAACCGGTCCGCGACGAACAGTTTGGAATTGTCGGTGACCGATTTCAATCGTCAGGTTGAAAAAGCGACTGCGCGCACGCGCGCTAGCCTTGACGTACCGTTGCTTGACCGCAGCGAGTTCGCGCTGTTGGGTGAAGCGTATGAAGGGACCGTCAAGAACAGCGAGGTCGACACGCACACCGGCTTGATCAACCGCCGCGGACTCCAACACAAACTCACCGAGCTTGCCGCACAGGCAGGCGGCGGAAACCACCACGTTCTCGGACTCATCGAATGCGACGAATTCCGCACGATCTCGTCGACTTGCGGCTTTGAGGCACTTGAAGCCCTGATCACGCAACTGACGACCGAACTTCTCAAACGTGTGCCGCGCGGATGTACGGCGGCACTCTATCGCGAAGACACATTTGCGGTTATCTTGCCCAACTACACGCGAGCTGCCGGCCTGCGCACGTTGGCGGAAATTTCGGGTAAGTTGGCTGATTTCCATTTCTCGCATCAGCAACACAGCTTCCGCATCGGCGTGAGCACAGGCGTAACAGCATTTAGCGCAGGACAATCTGCTGCCCAGGAAGTGTTGCGTCACGCCGACGCCGCGTGCCTCACCGCAAAAGGGCTCGGACGAAATCGCGTTCAAGAGTACGCGCCAAGCAGCTCGGACCTGCGCGATGAAGAAGCGTTGATTGCTTGGGCCGGACGCGCCGACGCACTCCTCGGTAGCGATGAGCTCTATCTCCGCGCGCAGCTCGTGTTACCAATCGCACCGAATTCGAAAGAGCTTCCGTACTACGAAATTCTGCTCGGCATCCGACCCATCGGTGGCGTGAGCACTGGGCCGTACCACTTCATCTTGGCATTGGAGCGTATGGGCCGTGCGCACGAGCTTGACCTCTGGGTGATGCGTGCGACGTTCCAATGGATTACCGAGAACTGGATGATTTTGGAGTCAATCGCCGGCGTGGCGATCAATCTGTCCGCGAGCTCCTTACGGCACCCCGACATCATGGAGTTCTTGCGACAGGAGCTTACGCGCGGCGCGTTCCCCGCGAGTAAGATCATCTTCGAGATCACCGAAACCGCAGCGATCCGCGACTACGAGGGCTCTGAGCGATTCATTCGTGAGCTACACCGTTACGGCGCCCGCCTCTCGTTGGATGATTTTGGAAGCGGCTTCACCTCGTACGGCCATCTGCGCAATTTGTCGACAGACACGTTGAAAATTGACGGCAGCTACGTCAAAGATCTGCTCAACAACGCGAGTGACTTAGCCATCGTCAAGTCCATGACCGATATTGCTCACACGTTGGGCATGAAGGTGGTCGCGGAGTGGGTCGAATCGAACGCAATCCTCGAGAAACTGATCGAAATCGGCGTCGATTACGGTCAGGGATTCGCGATTCACAAGCCTGTGCGTTTGTCTGACCTCGTCGCGACCACGGGGCAACCTCCCGCGCGCGCTGACGGAAGCATCGATATCTTTACGTAGCTTCCTACGTTCGCGCTCAACTTCCGCCTAAGTTAAATCGACTGGCTCTGGTCAGGGGAGAGGGTCATCTTCGCTTGGCCGCCACGCGGAGGAAGGGTTCGACCCCGGCTGGAAGGCGTTCAGCAATATGCACCTAGCATTTTTTGTAGTTGACATTGTCATATGTCTATTTATACTTACGTCGACATTTACAAATGTATATCTCGCCAAAGCCATTGATAGACAGCGGGGCTCTTGGCCCGTGAGAGCGGGAAATACATAGTCCAGACGCCGATGCGATGGGAATCGGCATCACAAACCACACGGAGTCACGTATGACATTCGCAAGAAAATTGTCCGCAGCAATCGTCCTTTCGTTGGCAGCTACTTCAAGCGTGTTCGCCGAATCCCAGTTCGTGACGACCCCCACGACAGGTTCGCAAACAGCGACAGCACGCCTGGACTTCCGCATCACCATCCCGCGCTTCATCTACTTGCGCGTGGGTACTGGCAACGCGTTTGGCGCTGCGAACAACACGACCATCAACCTGATCGACTTCAACATTCCTGCCGCTTCGGTCGGCACGAACACTGCGGCTGCACCGTTCGCCGCCAACGGCGTTGGCGCGGCTAACCAAGGTGATATTGGTGCAGGTACCGTTACAGCCCGTCTAGTGGCGAACGGATGGAGCGGCACGGCCACTCTGACCGCAGTGGCAAATGGTGCGCTTACGAACGCAACGGGCGACACCATCGACTACACGAAGATCGGCGTAACAACCGCGGCGCTTGCGGGCGTAACTCAGCCGCTCACACATCCGACCACGCTCACCAACGGCACGACCACATTTACCGGTGTTACCGCAACAACAGGCACCAAGGTGATTGACCGCGGTTCGCAGTGGACATTCGCCTACGCGAACGACGCGGTAGTGCCGGAG
>JAKPSO010000497.1 GCA_029571495.1 Pseudomonadota bacterium | reverse complement strand
TGGTCACCATCACCGCGATGAGCACCATGATGCCGGGCAAGAACGCCGCTTGAAATAGTGTCGACGACGAGATGCCCAATACGAGGCCGATGATGATGTACGCAATCGACGGTGGAATCAGAATGCCCGTACAGGCACCCGAGGCGACTAAAGCGCACGCGTAATCAATTGGGTACCCTTTTTCCTGAAGGCGCGCCATTGTGAGTCGACCGACGGCCGCTGCGTCTGCGGCATCGGAACCGGAAATGCACGCGAACAAGCCACAACCCATGACCGTTGACGTGCCGAATCCCGAACGGAAACTTCCAAATGTCGCCTCCGCAAAGTTGAGAAGTTTGATACCTAGTCCCGAGCGCACCATGGCGTCGCCAGTCAGGACGAACAGCGGAATGGCGATCAAAGCGAACGAATCGACCCCTTCAAACAGCGCCTCACCCACGAGCGTGAGCGGCAATATCTCCGTCCAAGAAAGAATCGCCACTGTCGCCAAACCCATCGCGACCCAGAATGGGACGCCCAACATGAGGAGCAGACAAGCCGCGATGATGCAAATGGAAACAATCATCGCTATTCCTCAAACATGGCTTTGCCAGCAAACGCCGGGCGGCCACTGCGCAGGTCGGACAGGTCACGCAAAATGGCTTGGACGCATCGAATCATCACCAACGCAAAGCCGATCGGTACCGCCATTTCGAACCATGATTTGTTCACCCGCAGAACGGGTGTCGCGCCACCGAAATGCAGGAGCTGTTGCACAGTATGAAGCGACCAGTACGCGGCGATAGCCGCGAACAGCAATGTGCAAACTTCTCCAAAAATGTAGAGACAGGTTTTGAGTGTCGGACTGACGCGATTGATCATCACGTCAAATCGGATATGGGCGCGCTCTTTGACGGCATAGGCAGCGCCGATGTAGCCGAGATAGATAAAAAGGTATTGCGCCGTCTCTTGCGACCACGCGGAGGAGTAGTTCAGCAAGAAGCGTCGCGCGACTTCTTGCACGATGACTACGCATACGAAGACGTAGGCGATCAACATCGCGTAGCGCTCAAGGTTCTCGTCAAACACTTGCCACGCGGTTAGCTTGCGCCCCTGCAATTCGCTGAGCGCCAGCCCCCAGACAAAAGCGGCTACTGCGCAGAGCACTACAAAGAATTCGCCAATGTCGCCGAGACGAAACGGCAGCGCCGTGCCAGTGCGCTGCGCGATGAGCGAGCAGATTACCCAGAGGACGTAGACCGCTGCTAAGGTCGTGGCAATCCGATACGGAACACGAGGTGACATTTCTGATCCAACATGCGCGGCCGAAGTTGCGTCACGTAACGGCGACGCGGTCGGCAACACATAAAGTCGAGACGAAGACGAAGTGGCGGCGCTACACCACGTGACCATGCGCAAGGTCGGTGTTCGCCAGTCCTGCGCGAACACCGTTGCGGCTCCTTAGCCTTGGTAATCGGCTACGGTGATCGGACCTTTGCTGTTGGCGGCTGCCTTGAGCTTTTCGAAGTTCGCAAGCGAACCCGCCAGCTCAATCTTGTCCTCGTCCCATTCCTTGCGCGATTCGCCGCATTGGTCTTGCCATGCTTTGAATTCGGTCGCATTTGGGTTGTAGAACTTAGTGCCGGTTGCGGTCATCACGCGCATCGATTCTGCGCGCGACTTTTCGATTTGCGCGAAGCTCTGAATTTGCGTAACGCGAGAAGCCTCGTCGAATGCGACTTGTTGATCTTTTGGAAGCGCGTTGAACCAGCCTGAGTTGGCCGCAAACATCTGGGCGTCTGGCACGGTGCGTACGAACGTCACAGTTTCGAGAATGTCGCTAAAACCAAAGGTAGCTAACGCACCCAATGCTGGATCCAACGCATCGGCAACACCTTGCTTAATAGCGGTGGCGGTCTCGCCCCAAGCAACAACCGTTGGGTTGGCACCGGCGAGGCGGTAGAGCTTTTGCAGCAGTTTGGACGGTGGCACCCGCATCTTGACGCCTTGCATATCGGCGGGCGTTTTGATCGCTTTGCCGAAGCCGCGTCGTGTAGCGACAGTGCGCGGGTCAACTGTGAAATAGAACATCGGCTTGTAGCCCTTGTCGATCACCTTCGGCGTGATCTCATCGTTCCACGCTTTGCTGGTCACGAGGTTCGCGAATTTCTGATTTTCGCCACACCAGTACGGAATGTTGATCAGATCAACGGCCTTCGTGTACGGCGAGAAGTTCGACAGCGACAGCGCGCCACCTTGCACAGTTCCAGCCTGAATACGCTGAGCCAGAGCGGCACCGACAGCGAGTTGCCCCGCGGGAAAGAGGCGCACGTACATTTTTTCGCCAGAGGCCTTCCACACGTTGTCGCGGAACGCGGCTTGCATGACGGGGTAACGCACGACGTCTTCAATCTTGTATTCCGTGGCGAACATCATGTTGAATTTCGCTGCTTTGCGTCTCGCCTCGTCCTCTTTGGACATCTGTGCGATCGCATCGTCGCTCCACAACA
>JAKPSO010000423.1 GCA_029571495.1 Pseudomonadota bacterium | reverse complement strand
GCAAGTTCATCGGCATCGGGCTCAATTATTCGGATCATGCGCTGGAGGCCGGTCTGCCGATACCGGACGAACCGGTGCTGTTCATGAAGGCGATCAGCGCGCTGAGCGGGCCGTGCGATCCGATCGTGCTGCCGCGCGGCTCGGAAAAGACGGACTGGGAGGTCGAACTCGGGATCGTGATCGGCCGGACGAGCAGCTATGTCTCCGAAGCCGGGGCGCTGGATCATGTCGTGGGCTTCACGCTGGTGAACGACGTTTCCGAGCGGGCGTTTCAGAACGAACGCGGCGGCACCTGGGACAAGGGCAAGGGCTTTGATACGTTCGGTCCGGTCGGACCGTGGCTTGTGACCCCCGACGAGGTGGGCAACGTGGGCAAGCTCGACATGTGGCTTGACGTCAACGGCGAGCGCCGACAAACGGGCAACACCAAGACGATGATTTTCGACGTCGCAACCATCGTGGCCTACTGCTCGACGTTCATGACGCTCGAACCCGGCGACATCATCACCACGGGTACACCACCCGGCGTTGCGTTGGGTATGAAGCCAAGCCCCGTGTTCTTGAAGCCCGGTGATGTGATGACGCTCGGCATCGAAAAACTCGGTTCGCAAACGCAGAAAGTCGTGAAGTTCAGCGCGCCGAAATAACACTCCTGCTTGAACAGCTTTATGGCTGTATCGACCGTTCTGCGGTCGTTGCAGCCATTATTTTTTGTACGTCGACAATTATTTTTTTTGTGTCTGAAACGACCGTCAAACGGTCGTTAGCGTAAAAAAGTTTTAAGTACAAAATGTAGGCGACGACTTGGCGTCGCTTCGTCGCATGCGGATAAACCGGACACAAGCGCGGCCAAGTCCGCGCCTACAGGTTCGGGTTGTAGGCGACGACTCGGCGTCGCTTGGTTGCGCTAAATCTCCCATCGTCAAGCGCGGCCAAGTCCGCGCCTACAAGCTCGACTTTGAGAAGTCCGTCACACGACGGTCAGGCATCGTTACGCGCCTGTGCCGCGCAACAAAATCACCGTCGCCAGCCCCAAGAAAATGAAGAAGCCGCCGGTATCCGTCACGGCGGTTAGCAGCACGCTCGAGCCGGCCGCCGGGTCTTGCCCGCGCCGGTAGCGCCACATCGGAATCACCACGCCCATGACCGACGCGAGCAATAGGTTGAGCGTCATCGCAAGCGTCAGCACCAGGCCGAGCGCAAGGTTGCCTTCCATCAGGCCGATCACCAGCCCAATCGCGCCGCCGAAGATGAGACCGTTGATCAAGGCAACCGCCATCTCTTTCTTCACGAGACGATTGAAATGTTCGGTGCCGACCTGCCCCAACGCGATCGCGCGGGCGATCATCGTAAGCGTCTGATTGCCGGAGTTTCCGCCGATTCCCGCCACGATGGTTTGCAGCACGGCGAGCACCGCGAGCTTTGAGATCGACGCCTGAAACAAGTCCGTTGCGCGTGAGGCCACAAACGCCGTGACGAGATTGAGCGCCAACCATTGCCAGCGGTTTTTCACGCTCTTC
>JAKPSO010000472.1 GCA_029571495.1 Pseudomonadota bacterium | reverse complement strand
TGTTCGACAAAGAGCCGACGAAGTACCTGCCGCAGTACGGTGGCTACTGCGCCAACGGCATCGTCTACGGCATTCCATGGGGCGGTGACGCGGACATGTGGCGCATGATCGACGGCAAGCTCTACATCTTCGGCGGCACCGGTTCGCGTGACGCTTTCCTGCTCGATGTGCCAAAGAATCGTGCGCTCGCAGACAAATATTGGGCCGAAGAAGTGCGTGGCAGCAATGCCTTCACCCAACGTACGTTGCGCACCACCATCAACCGCGTTCCGCACTACAAATCCGGCGCAGAGTTGGCGCTCGAAGTCGCCGCCGCGCAGAAGAAGTAGACGCCAAAACGCGTGAGCAAAGTTTTACTCGTCACCGGTGGCAGTCGAGGTATTGGTGCCGCTGCTTGCATCCTCGCTGCAAAGCAAGGCTACGCCGTCGCGGTGAACTATGCCGGCAATGCGGGCGCCGCCGAGTCTGTCGCCGCGCAAATCCGCGCGGACGGCGGCAAAGCGATCTGCATCCAGGCCGACGTTTCCGATGAAGCCAGCGTGGTCGCAATGTTCGCACGCATCGACACGGAGCTTGGCCTCATCACGGCGCTGGTTAACAACGCCGGTGTCGTGGACATGCCCGAGCGTGTCGATGCGATGAGTGTTGCCCGCATTCGCCGCATGTTCGACATCAATGTGCTCGGCAGTTTCATTTGCGCACGCGAAGCCGTGCTTCGCATGAGCACACGGCACGGCGGCAATGGCGGAAGCATCGTGAACGTCTCAAGCGCCGCAGCGCGCTTGGGCTCTCCCGGACAATACGTCGACTACGCCGCGAGTAAAGGCGCCATCGATAGCTTCACGATCGGGCTCGCAAAAGAAGTTGCGACCGAAGGCATTCGCGTCAACGCCGTGCGCCCCGGCATCATCGACACCGACATCCACGCCAGCGGCGGCATCCCCGACCGCGTCGCGCAAATGGCACCGCATGTGCCGATGCAACGCGGCGGCTCCGCCCTAGAAGTCGCGCGCGCCATTGTCTGGCTACTCTCCGACGACGCCAGCTACACCACGGCGTCTGTGCTGGATGTGGCGGGTGGGCGGTAGCCGTCTACTTTGCCCGCAGGAAGTCAAAATCCACCCCCCGATCTGCTTGCGTGACGGTGTCTAAAAACAGTTTCAAGTAGCCGCGCTGCGCGGTGGGTGCGGTAATTGGGTTATCGCGTGCGCGTTGCGCTAATTCTTCATCGGACACAAGCAAACTAATCTCGCGATTTCTTACGCTGAGTCGAATACGGTCGCCGCTCTTTACATGGGCGAGCGGGCCGCCAATGGCTGATTCGGGAGTGACGTGCAGCACGATGGTGCCGAATGCGGTGCCGCTCATGCGGCCGTCGGAGATGCGCACGATGTCCTTCACGCCAGCGCGCGCGAGTTTTTTCGGGATCGGGATGTAGCCCGCTTCGGGCATGCCCGGCGCGCCTTTGGGTCCGATGTTTTTGAGCACAAGAATATCGTCGGCTGTGACGTCTAAGTCGTCGCTGTCGATACGTGTCACCAAATCTCGCGCGTTCTCGAACACTACCGCGCGGCCTTCGTGTTCCATGAGCTTCGCATCCGCAGCGGACTGCTTGATGATCGCGCCGCCGGGGGCGAGATTGCCGCGCAGCACGGCGATGGAGCCCTGCGGATAAATGGGATTGTTGAAAGCTCGCACGACATCTTGTTCGAAGCCCGGCCCTGCGGCCTCTAGCTCTTCGCCCAGCGTGCGGCCGGTCACGGTCATCGCGTTGAGCTTCAAGAGCGGTTTGAGTTCGCGCAAGAGCGTCGCCATTCCTCCCGCGTGGTGAAAATCCTCCATGTAGTGCTGACCCGACGGCTTGAGATCAACCAACACCGGTGTTTCGCGGCCCATGCGGTCAAGTACATCAAGATCAATCTCAAGCCCAACGCGGCCGGCGATAGCGGCGAGATGCACGATGCCGTTGGTCGAGCCGCCGATGGCGAGCAGCACGCGCATCGCGTTCTCAAACGCATGAGCAGTGAGCACTTTGTCGATAGTGAGTCCATCGCGCGCCATCTGCACCGCGCGGGCGCCGGTTTCCTCGGCAACACGAATTCGATCTGCCGTCACCGCGGGAGGAGACGCGCCGCCGGGAACGGTCATGCCAAGTGCTTCGGCGATGCACGCCATCGTGCTCGCGGTACCCATCACCGAACACGTACCGACGCTTGCGACGAGTTGATTGTTGACTTCGGCGATTTCTTCGGCGTCGATTTCTTCCGCACGAAATTTTCCCCAATACCGGCGGCAGTCGGTACACGCGCCGACGCGCTCGCTGCGATGCGAGCCCGTGAGCATTGAGCCGGTGATCAGCTGAATAGCTGGTAGCCCCGCAGAGGCCGCGCCCATGAGTTGCGCCGGTACGGTTTTGTCGCATCCGCCGATGAGCACCACCGCATCCATCGGCTGCGCACGGATCATCTCCTCGGT
>JAKPSO010000457.1 GCA_029571495.1 Pseudomonadota bacterium | reverse complement strand
TGGGGCGTTTGAAACTCACCAAACTTGGCCTCTGTGAACGTGATCGGTATGTACTGAGCCTTGCACGTGATTGGACGATCCCAATCGCAGTCACGATGGCAGGCGGCTATGCTCACCAAATCGCTGATATTGTTGATATTCACTTCAACACCGTGCGCACGGCATTTGAAGTGTTCGCCTAACCTCCTTTCGCTAAGAGCCGTTATGTCCACCGAATCTCCCATCCTCGTAGCTCCACACGCCACGCTCGCCGGTGTCGCCACGCTCACGCTCAATCGCCCGAAAGCGCTCAACGCGCTTGACACTGCGATGACCAAGGCGTTCGTGCCCGCCGTGCAACAAATTGCGAGCGATCCGTCGATTCGCGTGCTGATCGTGCAAGGCGCGGGCGATCATTTCATGGCCGGTGGTGACATCAAGAATTTCAGCGAAACGCTGACCGAGTCCGGCGCAGAGCGCAAGAAACACTTCCTCGAAATGATCCACTTCATCCACGCAGGCATCGAGCTGATGCAACGCATGGATGTCGTGACTGTGGCCAAGGTGCGTGGCGCGTGCGCGGGTTTTGGCATGAGCATCGCGATTGGTTGCGACCTGACGGTTGCGAGCGATGACGCCTACTTCGCGACGGCGTACAAGGCGATTGGTTTGACACCCGACGGGGGTCAGTCGTACTTCTTACCGCGCCTGGTTGGCGTTAAAAAGGCCATGGAGTTGACCTTGTTGTCCGAACGTATCAAGGCCGACGAAGCCGCTAGATTAGGATTCATCAACAAAGTCGTTTCGGTTGCGGAGTTGGACGCCGCCGTCGACAGAATCGCCGCGCAAATCGCACGCAGCGCTCGCGGCTCGATGGCGGGCATCAAGCGCCTGACCAATACGTCCATGTCAAACACATTAAGCGCTCAACTCAACGCCGAGGCAGAGAGCTTTTCAACGTGCGCATCCAAAGACGACTTCGCAGAAGGCATCCGCTCGTTCATCGAGAAGCGGCCTGCGAAGTTCGACTAGGGCGTGTTAACACTATTTTCACGAGTGCGGCGGTCGCATTTTCGATGCACGGTTAGGCGCGAAGGCCGCCGTGGTGCGGGCACCACAAGGACTTCGCAACAACACCGGGCGCGAAAATACGACACGCCCCGTAGGGTTGCAACGATACGGCGCGTCTGCTGCGACGCGCCGCTTGACCGTGGAACCACCACCGCCCGCGCAGCGCTCCTTGCATCCATCGCCGTCTCGTTGCAACGCATCTCGTGAAAATAGTGCTAACACGCCCTAGCAACCCGTTCGCGCAGCGATCAGGCGTCTCCTTAGAGACCGCCTGACGTTGCCAACACGCTGCCCTAACGGCGGCGGCCGTGCGATTGCAGGCCGACCGCCAGCGCAACGATAGTCAGGACGAGGCGCAACAACGCGCGTCCGTCCAAGCTTGGCACTTTCAATACCGGCGTTACCGGCGTGCTCGATGGATTGTTGCCCGCCGACGCGACGCTGCCGCCGTTGGCGTCGTTGCCTGCGCCTGTCCAGTCACGATCGCAGCCGCGTACCGAAAGGAGGGTTTCGGGCTATGCGAGTCCTGCCACCAACAATTCCGCAGTAGCGAGATTCGTCGCCAACGGTATGTTGTGTACGTCGCACACGCGCAGCAGCGCAGTGATGTCGGGCTCGTGCGGCTGCGAGGTCAACACGTCGCGCAGGAAAATCACCGCTGCAATGTTTCCTTCGGCGATTTGCGCGCCAATTTGCAGATCGCCCCCTTCGGGACCAGAAAGGACACACTCGACTTCCAAGCCCGCGTCGCGTTCGAGAAGCATTCCGGTCGTGCGCGTTGCGATGAGCGCGCGTTGCCGCAACGTGGCCGAATGAACCCGGGCAAAGGCAATCATGTCCTGCTTGCAGCGGTCGTGGGCGATGAGGGCAATGGCTTTCATACTCTCGACAACAAAAACGATTTAACCGCGTCACGATAAGGGATGGCCGCGATCGCACCGTATGACGTGGTGGCTATCGCTGCGGCGGCGTTAGCGTAACGCACGCCATCAAGCAATCCATCGCCCAATACAAAGCGCGCGGCCATTGCGCCCGCGAAACAATCGCCCGCGCCGGTCGCATCCACCGCGTCGACCGGAAACGATGCCATTTGAATCACGTCCGCACCAGAGCCTTGGCTGATCTTGACGCCGTCCGCGCCGAGCTTCAACAACACCACGCTCGCGCCCAAACCATGCGCCCAGCGCAGAATCGCGTCGTGATCGTCAGTGCCCGAGAGCGCCACAGCATCTTCAATCGACGGAAAGAAATAATCCGTCAGCGGCAGGATTTCGGCGAGCGCTTCGCGTGCTTCACCCACACTCCACAAACGCGTGCGCAAGTTGGCGTCGAACGCGGTGCTCACGCCTGCTTCACGTGCTGCCTGAAACAGCGCAAGTGCTGCGGCGCGGGCACTGCTTGAGATCGCCTGTGTGATGCCGCTCGTATGCACGATCTGCGCGGCTTCCACCGCCTTAACGTCAATATCGCCGGGGGCGAGACGCGACGCAGCCGAACCTGCTCGTGCGTAACTGAACTGATGCCCGTTGGGGCCGTGATGCACGAAATAGCCTCCGGTGCTCGCGCGATCATCCACTGTGACGTGCGAGCAATCGATGCCTTCGCGTTGCCAAAGCGCGAGCAGCTGATCGCCGAAGGCGTCGCTACCTACGCGTGTGATGTAGCCGACACTCGCGCCTTGGCGCGCGGCAGCAACGCAGAAATTCGCGGTATCGCCACCAAAACCAAGGGTGTACTTGCCGGGTTCCGACGGGATCGCGCTCATCTCCCACATCGGTTCGCCGAGGCTCAAAATGTCTGGCATCTTCGTCTCGCTACGGTCACACTGAGAGAACGAGTTGTATCACTTGCAGCGCCGGGTAGGCACAGAACTTTTCGGCACACGTCAAACGCAGAGCATTACTTCGGAAGCGGCGCAATCTGTTTCCAAGGCATCGCCGATTCAAACGCCCTAGCCGCGCGCAGCACCAACGCGTCGCCATGCATCGGTCCGACGATTTGCATCGAAAGCGGCAAACCATCGCGGTCGAAACCGCAGGGGCACACGCATGCTGGCTGCTGCGTGAGGTTGAACGGATAGGAAAACGGCGTCCAATCGAGGAACCGTTCGATTGGCGTGTCCCACTCCGTCGACGCTTTGGCGACAAATGCGGGAACCGAGACGCCGGGCGTCACCAACAAATCGAAGCGCTCGTGAAATTTGCGCATATGAATCCCCAACTCACCGCGCCGCTTGATTAAAGCTTGTAGCTCCTGCGTCGTCACGCGATTGCCAACTTCGGCTTGCTTAAGCAGCGACGGATCGACCACCGCCCGCTGCGCGTCACTCATCGCGCCAACGAGCGTTGCGGAGCCGACGAACCATAGCTTCATCGTAATCTCAAGCGGATTGTCGAAACCCGGATCGACCTCCTCCACGTACGCACCCATCGCAGCAAACGCGTCCGCGGATTTGCGCACCGCAGCTGCAACTTCTGAATGCACATCGTTCACATAGCCGAGTGTCGGACTAAACGCCACACGCAACCCGCGCACGCCGTCGTTTAACCCCACCGTGTAGTCACGTGAGTCGTACGGCAACGACGTCCAGTCACGCACGTCAGGGCGTGAGATGACATTCATGAGCATGGCCGCGTCGGTCACGGTGCGTGTGTGGGGGCCAAGGTGCGCGACAGTACCGAACGGCGACAGCGGCCACGCGGGTACGCGCCCGAACGAGGGCTTCAACCCAAAGCCGCCGGTGAACGCTGCGGGGATTCGTACGCTGCCCGCTCCGTCGGTGCCTACCGAGAGCGGTCCGATGCCCGCCGCCACAGCCGCCGCGCTGCCACCGGACGAGCCGCCCGGCGTGCGCGATGTGTTCCATGGATTGCGTGTGATGCCGGTCAGCGTGTTGTCGGTCGTGCCCTTGATGCCAAATTCTGGGGTCGTCGTTTTGCCGATGATCACCATCCCCGCTTCACGGACGCGCGCAACGCTCGGAGCGTCGTCGTTCCATGGCTGGTTCGGGTCAATCGTGCGCGAGCCACGCCGCGTGGGCCAACCTTGCGTGAGGATCAAGTCCTTGATCGAAATAGGCACACCGTCGAGCGGTGAACGCGGAGCGCCAGCCTGCCATCGCGCCTCCGACGCCCGCGCGTCAGCAAGAGTGCGTTCGCGATCCTCGAAGCAAAACGCATTGATCTTCGGCTGCCACGCGTCGAGGCGCGCGAACACCGCGCCGGCCACGTCAACGGGCGAAAGTTCGCGGCGGCGGAAGGCGAGAGATAAAGCCTCGGCGGAGAGATCGGCAG
>JAKPSO010000430.1 GCA_029571495.1 Pseudomonadota bacterium | reverse complement strand
CGACAACCCCAACCATCGCTTCACGACCGACACGACGGTCTACAACAGCTTTGTGGCGTTGGGGTGGGATGGCGAAGGCGTGAAGCTCTGCGCGCCGCAGTAGCGACCGCTACCATCCGCGTCAGTTCGATCCACGTTGTTCCGACTCCTCGGCCGTCATTGCGAGGCTGGAGAGAAATGGCTCAACCCTAGTTAGGTCCTACCAGAACGTGTGGGGCACAACAGGGCCAATTTATTCATGATCACTCCTATCGAAACATCTGGAGTTGGTCATGGCAAGAAAGTTTGTTCCGAAACAATCCTTTGGTTGGAAACCCGATTTGCCCGACGCGCGAGATCTGATGTTCTCGGCGAACGCAAAGATTCTCAGCACGCTAAAGCCTGCGGTCGATCTGCGGCCTAAGTTCAATTTTGCGGTTTATGACCAAGGCAATATTGGTAGCTGCACTGCCAACGCAATCGCCGCAGCGATTCAGTTTGATCGCAACAAGGCTAAGCAAACACCCACCTTTACGCCGTCGCGTCTCTTCATCTACTTCAACGAACGCGACGCCGAGGGCACGACTGCATACGATGCAGGCGCCAGCATCCGGGACGGCATCAAAAGCACCGCAAAGTTAGGCGTTTGCAAAGAATCGACGTGGCCCTACGACGACACAGCCCCGCCGAACGCGGATGCTCCGTTTCCTGTCGGAGCGGCTGCGGCGACTAAGCCACCCAAGGCGGCCTACGTCGAGGCGAGCAACTACCAGGTTGTGAGCTACATGCGACTCATGCGCAACCTCGGGCAATTGCGAAGCTGCATCGCGGAAGGTTTTCCGTTCGTTTTCGGTTTCAGCGTTTACGAGAGTCTCTGGGGCGACGACGGTTTGCCGCGCTCCGTCGTGCCGCTCCCGAATCTCGCTCGTGAGAAGTTGGTTGGTGGCCACGCGGTACTCGCGGTGGGCTATGACGACTCGCGCCAAGTGTTCATTATTCGTAATTCGTGGGGCGACAAAGTTCAGGACAAAGGGCACTTTTACATGCCCTACTCGTACATCGCTGACGCCGGTCTCTGCGATGACTTCTGGACCGTTCGCACAGTCGAGGCATAACGGTGGCAGACGGAGACTCATCCTACATCGGCTTGTCGGAAAAGGCTCGCCTAACGATCATCGCGGCCGGAGCTATTTTGGCCACGCTAAACCTACTCGCCGCTTGGGCTTTCGCCTACAGCACTGAACAATCTTTTGCTTTGACTGAAGAATCGTTTAAGCCCTTTCTCCTGTGGATCAAAGAGTCCTCCGGCATCACGCTTTCGCCAGAATCGCGCTACGACCTCGTTGCGCGCGCCATGCACATCGTGGCGCTGGGCAAACTAGTCGCCAACAAACAGGGCATCGTGCTCGCGTGCTTTGGCGCGGCGTTTGCGCTTGCCGCCATTGGCTTCTCGCTATTCATCATTGGCGCGGACGGTGCGTTCAAGGTAATCGCGAAGTCCGCTGGTAAGACGAGCGTTGCCATCACTGGAACCGCGCCGGGGCTGCTCTGCTTCGTCATCTGCGGGTGGTTAGTGTCAATCGGCGTTGATCACAAAAGCCATCTCCAACTCCCGCCCATGCGGTTCGAACAAGTCGGCACAACCAGCGGCGATGCGACCCACACCGGCGAAACCGCGTGCAACGCGAGCGACCCCGTGACGAACGTTTGTACGTCGACGTCAAAATCTCCAACACCGTGAAGTCGAGGAAAGTGATGAAAACCCCTGCAAACATTCTGTTCGCTTTTATGCTCTTGGGAGCCAACCTCGGCACCGCGTCCGCGCAGACGGTGTCATCCACTTGCTTCTCGTACATCTACAACGCCACGGCAGCGGACAGTCGCGAGCTTCTTCAATCGGCGATCAGCGGATTCGAGTCCGCTGGCTGCGTCACAAGCTTGCAGCCCAAAGTCGCGGGACTGACTTCCAGCTCACCCGCCACGGCCGACGCGGCCGTCTTTCTGCTCTACAGACAATCCAAAAAGCGTCTCGCCGTTATGGCGGCCCAGCCGCCTATCACCGTATTCTCGACAGCGTCTTCCTCCGGTGGGCTCATTGTGGGTACTGCGGGCCCGGGCGGTAGCCTGATTCTCAAACCGGTACAGCCGGGTGTGACGTTTGACATCGGGAAATCCGGCTCGAGCGCCGCGGCGCTCAAGAAATGACCCCCCACCTCCCGTGAGCCTCGCCTAGAATCGGTTTCGTCCAACCGATTCGCTCATGGCTACCAAAAAACCGAAACCGGCTGCCAAAGCGGCAGCCACCCAAACCGGCAGCTACAAACACACCGAACCTAAGGCGCTGTTGCGCCCCGAAATCGGGGTGCAAAACTACGCCGCGTCGCAAGGGAAATTTAAGCGAACGCCCACCAAATATCGCTACGACGACTCGCTAGCGCCCGAACTGGCGTGGGACAGCCAAAACCCAGCGCGGGAACGCGGCGAAGCGCTCATCGCGCGCATTCAGGCCCTCGCCGACGAAATCACCAGCGCCACGGACGACGCGGCACACCATCGCGCCATCTCGGAGCTGCGCGCGGCGAGCAACGAGCTCAAAGCCCTCTCCAAGCCATTCCTCAACTGGTCCGGCAAGGCTGAGCGGGTGTCGTTTGATGTGCCCACGCTGCCGCTTTTCATTCACGAGCGGCTGTCGACCGAGGCGATTCTGGAGACTCTCAAGAGCCACCGCGCCAGCACGCAGACCGATTGGCTGAACGATCTTTTCGGCAACCCCGAGCGCCCGGTGTGGGAGCAGTTGACGCAAAGCTACTCGCACGCTAACGGCTGGAACAACCGCATGATCCTCGGCGACAGCCTGGTCGTTATGAACTCGCTCGCGCAGTTCGAACGCATGGCCGGTCAGGTGCAGATGATCTACATGGACCCGCCGTACGGCGTCAAATTCGGCAGCAACTTCCAGCCCTTTGTGCGCCGCCGCGATGTGAGCGCAGACGACGCCGACATGACGCGCGAACCCGAGATGGTCAAGGCGTATCGCGACACGTGGGAGCTGGGGCTGCACTCGTACCTCACGTACCTGCGCGACCGCCTGCTCGTCGCGCGCGAGCTGCTCGCCGACAGCGGCAGCATCTTTGTGCAGATCAGTGATGACAATTTGCATCACGTGCGCGAGGTGATGGATGAGGCGTTTGGCAACGAGCACTTTGTATCGGTCATCACGGTTCGTAAGACAACGAGCGAGGGCGCTTCCCTAATCGGCTCTACGTGCGACTACCTGCTTTGGTACGCGAAGGACTCAAATCGCGTCAAGTTTCGCCAGATATACGTTGCTAGGAGCGACAACGCCGAAGATCGATACGACCAAGTCTTGCTAAGCGATGGACGTGTACGACCCGCAGCCGACGAGGAGAAGACTGGAATCGAGAAGTTGCCAGAAGGAGCGCGCCTTTTCCGCTTAGACAACATTACAAGCTCCAGACCGGCTGGCGACGGCGACTTAAAAGAGTTCTCATATGACGGCAAGAAGTACGCGCCGGGTAATGGCACATTCAAGACGAACATTGAAGGCATGCAGCGCCTTGGTACGGCTGGCCGGCTCCAAGCTTCGAGCCGAGGCAAATTGAACTATCGCCGTTTTGCCACAGACTTTGGTGTAGCGCAGATCGGGAATCTATGGGGAGACATTAGTGGCGCGGTACAAAGCCGCAGCGATCCAAAAGTCTATGCAGTACAGACATCGACGAGTGTCATTCAGCGTGCGATGCTCATGACCACCGACCCCGGCGACCTGGTGCT
>JAKPSO010000419.1 GCA_029571495.1 Pseudomonadota bacterium | reverse complement strand
AGGTCATCGAATTGATCTGCGAACGCTGTGAAGGCAACCTGCTCGCGGCGAAACAAGAAATCGAAAAACTCGCGTTGCTTGTACCGCCGGGCACGTTGACGATAGAGGCTGCGCTCGACGCGGTCACTGACGTTGCGCGCTACGACGCATCTGAACTGAGCGAAGCTTTTTTGCGCGGCGACCTCGCCCGCTATGGCCGCGTGCTCGCGGGCTTACAGGCGGAAGGCGAACAAGCCCCGCGCTTGTCGTGGCTCATCGCGGAAGACGTGCACGCGCTCGGCAGCATCTTCATGTCCAAACGCGACGGCACGCCGATGATGCAAGCGCTGCGCAATGCACGGGTGTGGGGCAAGCGACAAAAGGCCATGGAAATCGCCGCCAATCAAATCGACCCGCGCCGCGTAGGCGCATTGCTCAAGGCATGCGCCACGCTCGATGCGCAAGGCAAAGGCCAAGCTGCGGGCGATGCGTGGCTAACGCTGGGTGGTTTAGCGGCGCTCGCGCACGGCGCGATGGCTTTGTAGGCACGGCGCACCCGCGTTGCGGCTGTCTTTGTGGGAGCGGCGGAAGCCGCGAAGATAAGTTATTCGCGGCTTCCGCCGCTGTCACCGATTTCTTTCTTGTGCTCGAATCAGTTGAGCACCGCCAACGCCGCGATCGCCGCCGTCTCCGCACGAAGCACGGTTCGTCCAATGCGCAATTTAGTATCGCAATGGGCGCGCAGCAGCGTCAATTCATTCGGCGAATAGCCACCTTCGGGTCCCACAAAAACGTTCACCGTCCTATTCGCGGCACCCGAGCGCGCGCCGCCATCCGCATCTAACAACACGTTGTTCGCGCCCTGCGTCGTGGCAAACGCATCGCTCAACGCAACCGGCGCGTGCACGACGGGTAAGCGGTTGCGCCCGCATTGCTCGCACGCAGCGATCACGACGCCACGCCAGTGCTCGGCACGTTTACTCACGTCACCCGGAATGCGCTGCGAGCGCTCGCTGTAGACCGGATGGATCGCGTCGACGCCGAGTTCGGTCGCTTTCTGGATCATCCAATCCATACGATCGTTGGCAATCAACGCCGCGTACAGCGTGATGCGCGTCGCGCTCTCGCATTCGATGTTGTGGTGCTCACCCGTGGTGACCTCAACGACACGCTTGTCGATGCGCGTCAATGTCGCGGGCACTTCGCCGCCAGTTCCGTTGAACAGCGTGATCGCCTCGCCCTCGCGCAAACGCAATACGCGCACGTGCTGCGCAACGCGCGCATCGAGTTCGAGCGTCACGCTAAGTGGGATCGGTGTGTCAAGAAAGAAGCGTGGCATTGTGAGTAGCTAATCCGTCAACCGTTCGTGGTGAGCCTGTCGAACCACGAACGGGAACGCGACGGTGGTGTGGTTTGAACGGTTCGCGACAAACGGACGTTGTGCGTCGTAGCCTCGATGTAACGCAGTGGAATCGAGGGCAACGATGGCGCGATGAACGATTGCCTCGATTTCGCTGTGCTGCATCGAGGCTACGTGTTTGAATTTGCAAATCGCCACAACGATTTCAACACGTCGCTCGGCGCTTCCGAGAGCATGCTGTGCCCCGCTTCGGGCAACAGTTCACTGCGCGCATTCGACAACGCTGCGAGCACCGCCTGCGTTGCTTTCGGCGGTGTCATCATGTCTTTGCCGCCGCTCAAAACGAGCGTCGGAGCGGTGAAGGTCTTTGCTGCGTCGAAACCGTTCACATACGCTCGACACGCGGACAAGTCGTTGTGCAACACACCCTTGTTCATGCGTCGCATCAATGCAAGACCACTGCCCGGAAGCCACATGCCGGGCGCGGCGTTGGCGTTGCCGATGTGTGAGGCGGGCGCGAACGACCACTCGACGATCATACGCCGCGCTTTTTCTTCGTCGTTTAGCGCGGCGTCGATCAATGCATCGCCCACAGCCATCGGCACGGCCGTACCGACGAGCGCGAGGCGCGCAACCAAATCCGGCCGTCGCGCCGACAGTTCAAGCGCCGTGAGCGAGCCCATGCTGTGACCGATCACCGTCGCGTTTTTTACTTGTGCTGCGTCGAGGAACGCGGCCACCCAGTCCGCGAGCGCTTCGATGCTCGTGCACAGCGGCCCTTCGCTTTGGCCGTGTCCGGGCAAATCGAGCGCGAGCACATTCCATCCGTGAAACGCGAAGTAGCGCGACTGCAATGCCCACACGCTGTGATCATTCGCCGCGCCGTGGATGAAAACGGCCGTGCGCTGCTCGGAATTGAACGCGCGCGTACCTGTGTAGGCGTAGGCGGCTTTGTGGTGAATGTGAAGTTTCATCGTTGCTCTCTACCCTTGTCGTCCCCGCGAAGGCGGGGACCCAGACCAAACGCCATAAGTACGGACCGCGCGTCAACAGAACAGATCAAGTGCACGGTCTGGTTTCCCGCCTTCGCGGGAATGACAACTGATGTGGTGCTCATTTCGCACGCTCCGCAGCCTTTAACGCGCGCGATAGATCATCAATCAAGTCTCTCGCGTCTTCCAACCCAATCGACAATCGAATCGTGCCTTCTGTGATGCCTGCTGCGCGCAGCGCGTCCGCGCTCATGCGTGAATGCGTGGTGCTTGCCGGATGAATCACGAGGGATTTCGCGTCGCCGACGTTTGCCAAATGCGAGAACAAGCGCAGGTTGTCGATGAACGCCTTGCCCTGCGCGCGCGTGCCCTTGAGGTCGAACGAGAACACGGCGCTTGCGCCTTTCGGGAAGTATTTCTTCGCAAGCTCGTGGTCGCGATGCTCCGGCAATTCCGGATGATGAATCGCGCCGACGAACGCGTGCGAGCGCAGGAACTCAAGCACCTTGCGCGTGTTCGCGATGTGTCGCTCCATGCGCACGGGCAGCGTTTCGATGCCCTGCAATATCTGCCACGCGCTCATCGGCGCCATGCATGCACCGAAGTCTCGGAGTCCCTCGCGGCGGCATCGCAACAAGAAAGCGGCCGTCGGCGATTCCTCCGCGAACACCATGTTGTGAAAGCCGTGATACGGCGCGGAGAGCGTAGGGAATTTTTCGCCCGCAGCCTCGGACAACCAATCAAATCGTCCGCTATCGACGAGCAAGCCACCGATCACCACGCCGTGCCCCTGCAAAAACTTCGTCGCGGAGTGAAAAACGATGTCCGCACCGAATTCAAACGGTCGAACCAAATAAGGTGTCGTTAAGGTTGAATCCAGCATAAGCGGCACGCCCGCTTCGTGCGCGATCGCCGACACCTTTTCGATATCCAACAACAAGTTGCCGGGGTTACCCAAAGTCTCGCCGAAGAAAAGTCTTGTGTTCGGCCGCACAGACGCACGCCACGCGTCGAGGTCACCGGGGTCGACGAACGTCGTCTCGATGCCAAACCGCGGTAGCGTGTAGTCGAGCAAATTGTGCGACCCGCCATACAGCGCACGGCTCGCTACGATGTGCCCGCCCGCACCCATCAGCGTCGTGATCGCGAGATGCAACGCGGCCTGCCCCGACGCCACCGCAATCGCGCCAACGCCCCCTTCGAGCGCCGCGATGCGCTCCTCCAGCACCGCGTTGGTCGGGTTCGAGAGGCGCGAATACACGTGCCCCGAGCGCTCCATATTGAAGAGCGCCGCGGCGTGATCGCTGTCCTCGAACACGAAGGAAGAGGTTTGATAGATCGGCGTGGCGCGCGCGCCCGTGGCCGGGTCCGGCCGTGCGCCAGCGTGAACGGAGAGCGTATCGAGCTCAAACATGAGTGGTTTCCTGCAATGCCTAGCAATGTGTCCGCCAGCGCGCTCCGTGCTTCTTCGCGACGCACGCCAGGGACGAAGCAGCCAGTTTACGCGGGCAAGTGACGTGGCGCTGGTCGGCGGGAGAGTGGGGGCGGCGTGCATCGCATAACCTGCGCGAGAAGCGAAATGCCACACAGTCCCGGTGGCGTGCGTGCGTAGGGTTCGCCTCCCACGAAATTGTCGCAACCGCGACAAATCGACCAAAAATCGTCACGGAAAAGCGTTGTATTTTTGCAACAAATTTAACAGCTTTATGATCATAACGACCGCTGCATAAGGCTTACAGCTCGAAAAATTGATTTGTCTGAAAGGTATCTTTTCAGGCTGCAAGGCCCATTCAGCTGCCGTTAAGCTACGAAAGCTGTTCAACGAAAAACAACTTTTTCTCGCGGCGATTTAGCTACAAAAGTTCACCCGGATCGAGCGATTCCATTTCGCTCAACATGCTCTGCATTTTGTCGCGTGCCTGGATGAACGTCGAATCTTCGCCCGCTTTGGCGAGGAAATCGTCGAGCGCGTCGCCGTGCTCAAGGCGCAGGTTGGTGATCAATTTCACGAACGCTTTCACCATGCGCGGCTCAAAGTGCGTGCCCGACATGCGCTCGATTTCCATGACCGATTCGTCGTGCGTCCATGCGTGTTTGTACGCGCGTGCATGGGTGAGCGCGTCGTACACGTCCGCCAGTGTTGCGATGCGCGCCGACTCAGGGATGTTCTCGCCCGCGAGCCCTTTCGGATAGCCCGTGCCGTCCCATTTTTC
>JAKPSO010000416.1 GCA_029571495.1 Pseudomonadota bacterium | reverse complement strand
CGAATCATCACATCACCGGTTGGTACTACCGCGTGCTGGAAGCCGGGCATCTCGAAGAAGGCGACGAGATCACGTTGATCGACCGGCATACCGAGCGATTCTCGATTGACGAGTTTTGGCGCGTGCAGCTTTCGCATCGGCCGGACGTTGCGGACCTTGAAGCGATCGCGCAAATCTCTGGCCTGTGCCCGGAGTGGCAGCAACGCATTCGGGGGCGAGCTACGCGCTTGGCGTAAGGCGATTTGTAGGCGCCGACTCGGCCGCGCTCACCTCCGCCCTGTAGGCGCGTATATGGACTCCTCCCGGTTTGCAAGCGACTGATGTTTTTGGCGTTGGGTACGAGTGCACACGTATATCCGGCCTGTGTTGATGCGTGCTTTGTTGCACGCTGGCCATCATGGGCTATTCGCGCGTCTTCTCCTGATCGGACTTTCGAGCTCGTTGGGCTCATTGCCTATAGAAGGTTTTGAAGACGCCGGTTCGACCGGTTTGCCATGAACGTCAATTGCTCCGCAATCGTGGTGGAAGTAATAAGGTAAGCGGTAGCGCTATCGTTTTCGTCTGTTTCGGGTTTAGCGTTGGCGCATCCCCAACGCTAGTGTTATCCACGGTCGCACATGGGCGGGGCCTCTCACGCCAGAGCCCCATTTGCGGCGGTGGGTAACACGGAGCCTTTGCTGTCATCGTGTTGAGCCGGTGCCCGGTACGCCTGCCCTTTGGACAACACCGCCCAGGCCATCCTTGCCGTCTTGTTAGCCAGCGCCACCGCGGCCACGTTCTTGTGTCGTCGATGGCTGAGGGCGTTTAACCAGCGACTGCTCGGGTCGGTCTTGTTGACCGAGACGCGTTGCACCGAGCGCGCACCGTGTATCAGGAGCGTGCGTAGGTAGCTGTCGCCACGTTTGCTGATGCCCAGCAGCTTCTCTTTGCCGCCGCTGGAGTGTTGACGTGGCACCAAACCCAGAAAGGCTGCCATGTCGCGCCCGCGTTTGAAGCCGCTGCCGTCCCCCACCGCTGCAATCAATGCGCTGGCGGTGATCGGCCCGATCCCCGGTATCTCTTGTAGCCGCTTGGCCGAAACACTCCCACGACACCTCTGGAGAATCTGGCGATCGAGTTCGCCGACGCGCTCGTCGAGTTTGATCAGATCCAAACGCAGCCCATCGAGCAGCGCGCGAAACGCTCCAGTTAAACCGTTGTCGGCATCCTCCAGCAATTCGGGCAATGCCACACGCAGGCACTCGATGCGCTTTTGCACGACTACGCCGTATTCAGCGAGCAGGCCGCGTATTTGGTTGCCCTTTGCTGTTCTTTGTTTCACCAATTCGCTTCGAACCCGGTGTAGCGCTTGTATGTCTTGCTGCTCAATCGTCTTGACCGGTACAAAGCGCATCCCCGGTCGGCTCATCGCTTCACAGATCGCCTCTGCGTCTGCGGCGTCGTTCTTGTTGGTCTTGACGTAGGGTTTGACAAACTGCGGGGCGATCAAGACCACGCTGTGGCCCATTGCGATGAGCAAGCGTGCCCAGTGGTGGGCACCGCCACAGGCTTCCATCCCAATCTGGCAGCCGGCCAGCGTGCGAAAGTACGCCAGCACGTCGCTTCGCTTCAATTTCTTCTTGAGGACGGTCCGCTCAAAGCTATCCACGGCGTGAAGCTGAAACACGTGCTTTGCAATATCCATCCCAATTCGGCTAATCTTCATCTCGGACTCCTTCTTTCGTTGGCTGGTTCGTTTCTGCGAAACCTCCAGTCTGGCACCTAGATGCCGTTGAGGGGGAGGAGTCCATCCCATTGGACTTGGCCGCGCTAGGTGCCTTATGGCGTAGGCGACGACATGGCGTCGCTCGGTGCAACGGGGAAGCGCGGCCGAGTCCGCGCCTACAGGGCGGCGGTGAGCGCGGCCGAGTCCGCGCCTACAAATCGCCTTACGCCAAGCGCGTAGCCCGATCCAGAAGACGTTGTCG
>JAKPSO010000380.1 GCA_029571495.1 Pseudomonadota bacterium | reverse complement strand
CTTGGAATAACCATGCACATACGTTCCGCCGACGGTGCGTTGACGCTCACGCGTGAAGCACTGGGCGTTCAGTTGCCATCGTCGACCGGAAAAATCGTCGTGTTCGTGCATGGCCTGTGCATGAACGAAGAAGGCTGGATGCCCGCTCTGGACCACGCACACGAAACAGACAGCGAATCCTGCGACTTTGGCACGAGTTTAGGTTCCGACGAAGGATTTTGTTCCGTTTACCTGCGTTACAACACGGGCCGACACGTTTCAGAAAACGGTCATGAACTCGCATCGCAAATGAAGGCACTCGTGGCTGCGTGGCCCGTTCCAATTGAATCGCTTGTGATCGTTGCGCACAGCATGGGCGGGCTCGTCGCACGTAGCGCCGTGCACTGCGGGCGCAAGGGGCGGCACGCATGGTGCAAGTCGCTTGATGCGATGGTGTTTCTCGGCACGCCACATCTCGGCGCGCCGCTTGAACGTGGCGGGCACTGGATTGATTTGTTGCTGGGCGCGACACCGTACGCAGCGCCATTGGCGAAACTCGGCAAGGTGCGCAGCAATGGCATCAACGATCTGCGTCACGGCAGCGTGACCGACGACGACTGGTCGTCGTCGGCGGCCTCATCGAGTGTCGGCACCGAGCACGCTACATTGCCGCTGCCGACACGCGTGCGCTGCTATGCCATCGCGGCGACGATGAAAGCGTCGGCCACGCGCGGCGTTGGTTGGCTGGGCGACGGGTTGGTGCCGGTTTCGAGCGCTTTGGGCGAAGACAAAAATGGCATTCGTTCGCTAAATTTCGTGCCGGAACATCGCGCGATTCTTGAAGACTGCAATCACATGGAATTGCTAACCTCGCCTGCGGCCTACACAATCCTTCGTCGCTTTTTGGCGCAATAGTCGCGCAACCGCGCCCGGCTAGCGCATACTGCGTTGGTCGAGACAATTTTCGGAGTCCACCCATGACACTTTGCCCTGTTGCCATCGCCGTCGGTTGCAAAAAATGCGCCGTGTTTTCCGTGTGTCCGCTGAAGTCCGTGATCGGCGACGCGAAGCCCGACGAAAAAGCCGAAGCCGAGAGCACGCCGAGTAAAAAAACGAAGAAATAGTCGCGGGCAACGGCGCGCGGCGGGTGGCATTTGGTTCGCCTGCGCCTGTGGGCATTTCGACGCACGGGATGCGAAACGGCGCAGTTTTGCGTAGCATGTGTGCAGCGCAATTTCTGGAGATTGACATGCCTGCTCACCGCCCAACCCCATCGTTTCGCACAGTCGCATCGCGCTTTGCGCATGTAGCGCGCCGTGCGCTCTTCGTCGCGTCTCTGGCAGCCGCGCTCATCGCAGCGCCGTCGCAAGCTGCGAAAGTCACAGAGTGCACCGAGATCAAGCTCTGCTACTGCGTCAACACTGACTTCAAACCGCTGATCGAGGAGAAGATCAAGTTCTTCCGCGGCCAGATCGCAGAAGCGCGCGCCGCGGGTAAGGCGGTCGGGTACTTGAGCCTGCCGCTCTCCACGCTTGGTGGCGGTTACTTTGACGTCAATGCCGAAGTCGCCAAGACCACGAAGGATCGCATCGAAGCGCGCTTCGGAGCGGGCTCGGTATGGGTGTTGAGCCCCGGCACCAAAGAATCTGATTTGTCGCTACCCGGCGGCGCGCGCGGCACCAACGACGACTACATGCTGATGTGGACGCGAGTCCTCGAAGGCCTAGGCGCGATGGGCGAAGATTTTGACTTCGTGTATTTCGTTGGACCGTCAGATTTCGGCGCGTACTTTGGGCTTACCGGCACCGGCGACATGGATCGCATCGGCACCTTCTTCGACGATCGCGTCGCGAAAGACGCGGGCCTCAAGCGCGAGGTGGAGCGCGGTCGCGTGACGCGCGAGACGTTCAAAAAATATTACGGCCTCAAGGCGTCGATCACGTTCAGTAACGGCGCGCACGAAGAGTGGAATATTTTCCGCACGCTCAACGAACGTCGTCGTGCGAATACGAAGTTTGGCGTCGCCAACCAAGTCGCGATGTTCTTCGACGGCAAGCCCGTAGCCACCGGCGCGGCGGAGCAGTCGGTTGCGATGGGCATCAGCGGGGCTTGCAAGCTGCCGTGATGCTGTGATCGCGGATATGAGTCACGACTGGGTTGTCGTCACGACGATGCGTGCTGCGCTTCGGCGCGTTGATATAGCTTCTTGACGCTTGCGACCGTTGGGCGGTGCTTTCAGCGTGTTTTTTCTTATTATCAACAGGCGAGAAAATGTGGCGCTAACGACCACTGCACGGTCGCTAGCGCGTGAAAGCTGAAGTCGATTCCACTGCGTGAGCGATGCCCACCGTTTTTCGTTGGCGATGGGCAGTACCCGCCGTACGCGACAAGCAACTGTGGGCGCGAACTTGGCTGCGCTAGGTGCTCGCAGCAAGCAACGCCAAGTCGTCGCCTACATCAAGAGTGGAGCAAGCA
>JAKPSO010000369.1 GCA_029571495.1 Pseudomonadota bacterium | reverse complement strand
CGGTCCCACCACCCACAGCGCCTCCTCAAGAAGCGGCGTCGCAAGAATGTTCGGAGTACGCTCTACACCGTAGAGCAGCGCAGCATCGATTTCGCCGGTCTCCAGCCATTGTTGCAGCGTACCGGCATAACCCATTGCGATCCGCATGCGAATGCCCGGGTAGGTCGCCGCGACTGCGCTGACTAGCGCGCTTGCAATTAGGTCGCTGGTGCTGGGCAAAAGGCCCACAGTCACTAGGCCGCCAATTCGCTCGCTGGTGCCGCCGATTTCCGCGCGCGCACGGTCAAGCTCCAACATGGCGCGACGGGCATACACGAGCAGCGCCTTACCGGCCTCGGTGAGCACCATGCCATGCCGTCCGCGCTCGAACAAGTCGCTGCCAACATCTTCCTCCAGCAGACGTAACTGCCGAGACACGGCAGGCTGAACGACGTTGAGTAGTTCGGCCGCGCGAGTGACGTTTCCAGTATCGGCGATGGTCATAAACGCGCGCAATTGCTTGAAGTCCATGTTTTTCCTTGCCGCGAGTAGCGCTCATTACAAAGGTTGATTATTAAATCAGTTAATTCTATTGGACGGATGCGCCAATCACTTTTTATGATTGCAATGTCAAACCGTTCTACTCCACAACATTCTCGATTGCGATGACCTCAAACACCAGTTCCGCGCCTGCCTGGCAGCAGGACATCTTCCGCGTTCTGAAGGAAGGCAACGTTCGGCAAATCGCCTACGTGCCTGACGCAGGACATTCGCACGTAATCCGGTCCGCAATCAGCGATCCAGACATTCAAGATGTCGTGCTGACTACTGAGGAAGAAGGTGTCGCGGTGGTTAGTGGCGCGTGGCTCGGCGGGCAGCGTGCAGTGTTGCTAATGCAAAGCAGCGGAGTAGGCAACTGCGTCAACATGTTTTCGCTGTTGACCAGCGCACAGCTTCCGTTCTTTACGCTGGTGACGATGCGTGGTGAATACGCCGACTTCAATCCATGGCAAGGGCCGATGGGGCGAGCGACGCAAGGGGCGCTGGAATTGATGGGAATCACGGTATTGCGTGTATCCGAACCGGATCAGGTCGAAGAGATCGTCAGAGCTGGATTCGATGCGGCGTTCGAGGCCGGTGAACGCGTGGCTGTTCTCTTAGGACAAAACCTGATTGGTCGAAAGAAATGGGAGCGCAAATGATGCCAAAAGCACCTCAACAGCGGGTTGATCGCCGCGAATTCGTCGCCGACCTGCTGGCAAGGCTACCGTCCGCACTGGTAGTGACGGGGCTCGGCTCTGCATCGTACGACGTGTTCGCTGCGGGAGATCGTGATCAGAACTATTACCTCTGGGGCGCGATGGGCGGTGCAACCGCGCTTGGCCTGGGACTGGCGCTGGCGCAACCAGACAAGTCAGTTGTCGTCATCACGGGCGACGGGGAACAATTGATGGGAATCGGTGCACTAGCGACGGTTGCCGCCAAGCGGCCAAAAAACCTGACAATCATCGTGCTCGACAACGGGCATTTTGGTGAAACCGGCATGCAGCAGAGCCACACCAGTCTAGGAACCGATCTGGTTGCCGTGGCAAAAGGTTTTGGTATCAGTGACGCGCTGGCGATCGACCGCACTGCACGCGCGGCAGACATTGCGGATCGGGCCGCAACACGAAATGGACCGATTTTCAGGCAAGTTTTCATTGAGGCAAACGAACCGCCGCGGGCGCTGCCACCACGCGACGGCGCTTACGTTAAGAACCGCTTCCGCGCTGCGCTCGGTTTCGCTCCGTTCTAACCGCCAACACAGCCCAAACAAAGAACACGAAGCGTCGACGCAGTCGCACGCAAGGAGATGGTTTCATGCAAAAAAACTTCGGAACGCTGTTGCGACATACGCTACGGATCCTTTGGTTACCCGCCTTGATCGCGCTCGCTCCTTGCGTGGCAACAGCGCAGCCCTATCCAAGCAAACCCATAAAACTCATAGTCACGTGGCCGCCCGGGGGCTCCGCTGATGCGATTGGGCGAACCGTAGCCACTGCGTTGGGCAAGGGGTTGGGGCAAACGGTGTTCGTCGAAAACATCCCGGGAGCCTCCGGCAATATCGGTACGCTTCAATTCACACGTGCGACGCCTGACGGCTACACATTGCTGTTGGCAACCAGCAGCACCAATTCGGCGAGTCCAGCGCTTTTCAGCAAGCTAGGCTTCCATCCGATCAACGATTTTGTGCCAATTTCGACCGTAGCTCTATCGCCGAGTATCTTGATTGTCGCTTCCGGTTCGCCGTACAAATCTCCGAAAGACATAGTCGAAGCAGCGCTCGCCAAACCGGGAAAACTTAGCTTCGGTTCGGGTGGCAACGGCAATTCAGGCCACCTGAGTGCAGAACTCTTTA
>JAKPSO010000364.1 GCA_029571495.1 Pseudomonadota bacterium | reverse complement strand
CGCATGAGTTGCAGAATCTCCGGCGTGAGCGATTGCGATGCTTCAAGTAGGCCGAGTTTGCCAGCGAGTTCGAGTTGTGTTTCAACCGTTGCCAGCGCGCCTAATGCGGTGCTCACTTGCGCGGCGAAATCGTGATTGTTGCCTTGCGCTGCACCCGAGGCGATGCCCGATGGAATCGCAGTTGCGGCTGCGCGAAGTTGCATCGAGAGGCCGAATTGTTCGTTCGCGGGGAACTTCGCGGTGAGGCGGTAAATCGTTTCCGCGAAGTCGAGGCTCTTTTGCCAGACGACGAGGTCTCGGTGCGATCGAAGTTCACTGCTCACGATGGGCTCCTCTTAAGCTAACGCAGCGCGGCGACGGCGGCCGCGAAATCGAGCGTACCTTCGTACAGCGCCCGGCCGCAGACAACGCCCGCAACGCCATCGGCCTCGAACGGTTTCAAAGCTTTGATGTGCTCAACGTTGTGAATGCCGCCCGAGGCGTAAACGGGCACTCGAAGCGGCTGCGCTAGGCGAACCGTCGCTTCGATGTTGATGCCAGTGCCCATACCATCGCGACCAATGTCGGTGTAGATGATGCCTTCGATGCCGTAGTCTTCGAAGCGCTTGCCAAGGTCAAGTGCGTCGTGACCCGTGAGCTTGCTCCAGCCGTCGGTGGCGACCTTACCGTCCTTCGCGTCGAGGCCGACGATCACGGCGCCGGGGAAGGCGTTACACGCGTCGTGCAAGAAGCCGGGATTTTTGATCGCCGCGGTGCCGATGATCACGTAATTGATGCCGTCGTCGAGATAACGCTCGATGATGTCGAGGTCACGAATACCACCGCCAAGTTGCACGTCGATGTCTTCGCCGACTTCAGCGAGGATCGATTTGATCGCACCTTCGTTGACCGGCTTGCCTGCGAACGCGCCGTTGAGGTCAACAAGATGCAAACGCGTCGCACCTTGGTCAACCCAGTGCCGCGCCATAGCGGCGGGGTCTTCTGAAAACACCGTGACGTTGTCCATATCGCCTTGACGAAGGCGCACGCAATGACCGTCTTTAAGATCAATGGCAGGAATAACTAGCATGGGAAATTAATTGGAGGCGATTGCAACGAATGCGGCCGAGAATAAGTAAGCACCGCGACGTAAAAAAACTAGAACGACCCGTTCCATGTTGAGAAATTCTTCAGTACCCGCAATCCGGCGTCGGCGCTCTTTTCAGGGTGGAACTGTACCGCAAAAATGTTCGCGCGTGCCACGGCGACGCAGATCGGATTCGGGTAGTCGGCCACGCCCGCCACCACTGCACCGTCTTCGGGCACGGCGTAGTAGCCATGCGCGAAATAAAACGCAGTGCCATCGGCGTTAAGCCCCGCCCAGCAGGGATGCGTGGCCATGACGCCGGGGAAGCGCACAGCGTTCCAGCCCATATGCGGCACTTTCAGCGCGCTGCCGTCGAGATCAACGTGTGGGCGCGGAAAGCGCACCACTTTGCCGCGAATCCAGCCTAGCGAAGGCGTACCGACATTCGCAGGTCCCTCTTCGCTCGTGTCAAAAAACATTTGCAAACCGAGGCAGACACCGAGAAACGGCTTCTCGCGCGCGACCTTGTCGAGCACGGCGCGAAGACCGGAGGCGTTCAGCGCGGCCATGCTCTCAGGCATCGCGGCCTGACCGGGGAGCACGACGCGATCCGCGCTTTCGATTTCGTCGACGTCGCTCGTGATGAGCACGCGCTGATCCGGCGCAACGTGCATGAACGCCTTCGCCACCGAGCGAAGATTGCCCATGCCGTAATCCACAATCGCGATCGATTTCATAACGCCAAAGCGATCAAAGCACACCCTTGGTGGACACGATAACGCCTTCGGCGCGCGCGTCGCGTTCACAAGCGATGCGCAGCGCACGCGCAAACGCTTTGAACACGGTTTCGCATTGGTGGTGGGCGTTGTCGCCGCGCAGGTTGTCGATGTGCAAACTCACGAGCGCGTGATTGACAAAGCCCTGAAAAAATTCGTGCGTGAGATCCACATCAAAGGTGCCGATCATCGCGCGCGTGAACGGCACATGAAACTCGAGCCCCGGACGCCCCGAAAGATCAACGACCACGCGCGAGAGCGCTTCGTCGAGCGGCACGTAAGAGTGACCGTAACGATTGATGCCCGCTTTGTCGCCGACAGCCTGCTTGAAGGCCTGGCCAAGCGTGATGCCGATGTCTTCCACCGTGTGATGCGCGTCGATGTGCAAATCGCCCTTGGCGTGCACGGTCACGTCCATCATG
>JAKPSO010000331.1 GCA_029571495.1 Pseudomonadota bacterium | reverse complement strand
CACCATCGGGTCGTTCACCCTGGCCCAGTGGTCGCACGTCGCGAGCATCATCGTGGCTGCGATCACGGCCTCTTACATGATCTACAAATGGGTGCGCGACGTGCGCGAGCGCACGTGCGACAAGGTTGCCTGCCCGCTGCGCCACCGGCCGGAATGAAGCCATGAATCCAGGCGAGCTCGACACCCTCGTGACGATCCAGCGCGCAACCGAGACGCGCGCGGCGAACGGTAGCGTCATCAAGACGTGGGCCGACATCGCGCAGGTCTGGGCCTCGTTCGAGCCTATCAGCGGGCGTGAGGCCGTGATGGCGCAGCAACTTCAGGCGAGCGTTTCAGTCAAGGCGACGATTCGCTACGGAACAGGCGTGACCGTGCGCGACCGCGTGACGGATGGCTCGCGTGTCTATGATGTCACGCGCGTAGTCGACGTCGGCACGCGCCACAGTTGGCAAGAGCTCTGGCTTGTGGAGGCGAAATCATGACGCTCGACGAAGCCATCTTCACCGCGCTCTCGGCGCATGCAGGCGTGACCGCGATTGCCGGCGATCGGTCCTACCCAGTGCAAGCGCCGCAGTCTGCCGCGCTTCCATTCGTCGTCTGGCAACGTGTGAGCACGACGCCGATCAACTCGCACGATGGGCCGGCCGCGCTCGACCAGACCTCGGTGCAGTTCGCGTGCTTCGCCGCGACGTTCACCGCCGCGCACGATCTGCGCAATGCGATCCGCGCAGCGCTCGAAGACGTCACGCTCGGCAACTCCGCCCGCGGCGTCGTCACAAACATTCGCGACACAGTCGAGAACGAGCCGGTGCCGCCCGTGTTTCGCTCCGACGTCGACATCGATTTCATCGCCGCCCCGTAGCGCGGCGCAACTCAACCAGAACCGCAGCAAGAGAAAGACACTACAATGGCAAAGATGGCAGCCAAGGGGGCGATTTTCGCCTACGAATCCAGTACCAGCCCGAGCACGTTTTCGACGCTTCCGGGCGTCGGCGACTTCGACCTTCCGCTCGTTGGCGAGCGCGACGAGATCGACGTCACCTCGCACGACTCCGTCGGCGACTACGAGGAGACCGTCCTCGGCGTCATCCGCACGCCGTCCATCACCGTCCCGATCAACGGCTGGGATGGCACAAATACGCATCACGCAGCGATGGTGACGCGCGCCCAGGCGAACACGCTGACGAACTTCAAGGTGACTACCAAGGACACGAAGGTGTTCACGTTCTCTGGATACATCAAGGGAGTCACCATCGGCAACCCTGTGAACGGCGCGCTCAGCGCGACGCTCACGATCAAGCCCACCGGCGCGATCGCTGTCGCGTAACGCGCCATGAGTGGAGAGCTCACCATCCGAACGACTGTCGGCACGACCGTCGTCGAACTCCGCGGCGGGATGCGCGCGCTGTATCGCGCGCTCTCGCTCGGCAAGCGCAACCGCAACACGGCCGCGTTTGATCGCGTGTGGGCGATGCTCGACTACGAGTCGGCCGAGAAGTTTCCAACTCCGGAACATCTCGCTGATGCGTTCACGAGCGTCGAGCAACTCGCCGACGCCGTGAAAGCGGCTGCCGAAGCCGAGGCAGCGGCGAACTCAAAAAACGCCGCCAGCTCGACGCTGAAGCCTTCGCCCGCGTCGAGCTAGGAATCAACCGCGACGAATTCCTCGACATGACACCAGCCGAGTTCACCGCCCATCAGCGAGCCTGGTATCGCAAGCAGCGCCGCGAGCAGTCGCGGACTGCCGTGCTCGCCATGATCCTGGCGAACGCGAACCGCGGGAAGAACACGGCGCCGTTCTCGGTCGACGACTTCATGGCCGGATTCGCTGCGGACGAGATGGAGGGC
>JAKPSO010000320.1 GCA_029571495.1 Pseudomonadota bacterium | reverse complement strand
CAGCGTTTATGGCACTGTCGCTGACGCCCGCGCTGTGCGCGACACTGCTAAAGCCCGTCGCGAAGGGGCATCACATGGAGAAGGGCGGCTTCTTTGGATGGTTCAATCGTTTCTTCAAGCGCACTTCGCACGGCTACGAGGGTGTCGTTGCTCGCTTTCTGCGCTGGAGCGGACGCATGATGATCATCTATGTTGCGGTGGTCGCCGCTGCAGCAGTCCTCTACATGCGCTTGCCCTCATCGTTCTTACCAGGGGAGGACCAAGGCACGATGTTGGTGAACGTCCAGCTGCCGCCGGGCGCAACCGTCGCGCGAACGGAAGCCGTGATGCAGCAGGTCGAAGGCTTCATCCTCAAGCAACCCGAAGTGAAGAGCATGGTCGGCGTGATGGGGTTTAGCTTCTCGGGTCAAGGCCAGAACGCGGGCCTCGCGTTCGTGACGCTGAAGCACTGGAGCGAGCGCATCGGGCCTGAGCATTCGGCGCAGGCAATTGCAGGGCGCTCGTTTGGCGCACTCATGGGCGTGCGCGATGCGTTCATTTTTCCGCTGAGTCCGCCACCGATTCCAGAGCTTGGCACCGCGTCGGGCTTCACCTTCCGTCTGCAAGACCGCGCGGGATTAGGACATGAAGCGCTGCTCGCGGCACGCAATCAAATGCTCGGTATGGCCTCGCAAAGCAAGATTCTTGCGGGCGTACGGCCCGATGGCTTGGAAGACGCGCCGCAGTTGCAAGTCGATATTGATCGCGACAAAGCGAGTGCCTTAGGTGTGAATTTCGCCGCGATTAACGGCGTTATTTCCACCGCGCTCGGTTCGGCCTACATCAACGATTTCCCGAATCAAGGTCGCCTGCAACGCGTTGTCGTGCAGGCCGACGCGCCCAAACGCATGCAGCCCGATGACATCTTGCGCATGGAAGTTCCGAACGCACAAGGCCGCCTCGTGCCGCTCTCTGCCTTCGCTACTACGCGCTGGGTAACGGGCGCGATGCAGACCATTCGCTACAACGGCTACTCCGCCATGCGTATCGCAGGCGATGCCGCGCCGGGGTTTAGTACCGGCGACGCCATTGCCGAAATGGAGCAACTCGCGACAAAGCTTCCTGCGGGCTTTGGCTACGAGTGGACGGGGCAAACGCGTGAAGAAAAGATCGCTGGCTCGCAAGCGTTGATCCTGTACGCATTCGCGATTCTCGCGGTGTTCCTTGCGCTGGCTGCGCTGTATGAGAGTTGGTCGATTCCGCTCGCTGTGATTATGGTGGTGCCGATGGGTGTGCTCGGAGTGCTATTGGGTATTACGCTGCGCGGGTTGACCAACGACGTGTACTTTCAGGTGGGGCTCATTACCATCATTGGCTTGTCTGCGAAGAACGCGATTCTGATTATCGAGTTCGCGAAAGACTTGCAGGCGCAGGGGGAATCCGTGATCGCTTCGGCACTCGCGGCGGCGCACTTGCGCTTCCGTCCGATTGTGATGACGTCGCTCGCGTTCATGCTCGGCGTGTTGCCGCTCTTCTTTGCAAGCGGTGCGGGCTCCGCGAGCCAACGTGCGCTCGGCACCGGAGTACTTGCGGGAATGTTGGTCGGCACCTTTCTCGCGGTGTTCTTTGTTCCCATTTCATTCGTGTTGGTGCGTTCGATATTCAAGGGTAGCGAACGACAACGGCAGCGTTTCGCGGAGCATGCCAAGGAAGCGGGAGTGCACATCCATGAATAATTTGATCAGCCACACACTGGCAGGTAGCGTTGCGCTCGCTCTCCTGGGCGGTTGCTCGCTTGTCCCCGCGTACGAACGACCCGGTGCACCTGTGGCTGCAGCGTGGAACGGCTCGGCGGAAAGCACGCCCGCTGCAAAGGCCACGGCGGACATTGCGTCGCAAGAGTATTTTGTCGATGCCCGTCTCAAGCGCCTCATCGAACTCGCGCTCGCGAACAATCGCGATCTGCGCGTTGCGGCGCTCAACGTGGAACGCACGCAAGCGCAATATCAAATTCAGCGCGCTGCGCAATGGCCCGCCGTCAACGGCGTGTTCGCAGGGCAGCGGCAAGCGGCCACCAAAGATGTGTTCACGTTAGGTGTTGGCATCACGTCGTTTGAGTTCGATTTCTTCGGTCGCATTGCGAGTTTGAAAGACGCCGCGCTCGCACAATATTTGTCGACCGATGAGTCGCGCAAGACTGTGCAGATCAGTCTTGTCGCGGCGGTCGCAAACACCTACCTCAGTCTTGTCGCTGACGACGCACTGTTCGCCATCACACAAGAAACACTCGTTACGCGCGAGCAGTCGTACAAGCTTGCGAAGCTGCGCTTCGACAACGGTGTGACCTCGGAACTCGACCTGCGACAGGCGCAAGGCTTGGTTGAAGCGACGCGCGCGAGCCTCGCGCAGTCGCAGCGGCAACGCGCGCTCGACGAAAACGCTTTGGTGCTTCTGATCGGTCAACCGCTACCCGCCGATTTGCCGCGCGGGGAACCGTTCGCCGCTCAGGCAAAACTGCTTTCCGATGTGCCCGCGGGTTTGCCGTCAGAGCTCTTGAACAAGCGCCCGGACATTCGCGCGGCGGAGCAACTCCTGATCGCGGCCAACGCCAACATCGGCGCGGCGCGCGCCGCGTTCTACCCGCGCATTTCGTTGTCGACGAGTCTTGGCAAAGTCAGCGGCGATCTGAGTCATCTGCTCGGCGGTGGCACTGGCTGGACCTTTGCACCGCAGCTGGTGCTGCCGCTTTTCAACGCGGGAGCCAACGAAGCGAATTTGCAGGCGACAAAACTCGCGCGCGACATCGCCGTCGCGCAATACGAGAAAGCCATCCAAACCGCGTTCCGCGAGGTCGCCGACGCCCTCGCCAGCCGAACGACACTCGTGGAGCAATATCGCGCGACGCTCGCGCAGGTTGAGGCCGCGCAAGCCACCTACAAACTATCGGAACTGCGCTACAACAATGGCGTGTCGAGCTACCTCGATTTACTCGACGCGCAGCGTTCGCTGTTCGCCGTGCAGACCGCCGCGCTGCAACTGCACTTGGCGCAACTGCAAAATCAAGTCACGCTATACAAAGCGCTCGGCGGCGGCTGGACGGAACGCTAGCGGCGCTTGATGAACGCGTGCGGCACGATCGGTGCTTGCAGCGCATTCGTCACCCGCGCCGATGCGATCACATTCGGCCGCGCGTTCGCTGTCACCGGCGCCACGGCCTGTGCGA
>JAKPSO010000316.1 GCA_029571495.1 Pseudomonadota bacterium | reverse complement strand
GGCGTGAGTGATTTGTCCGGGATCGGCATGCTGCCCAAGGCTCGATCGACCAGCGCATCGAGGATGTGCGCCTTGCTCGGAAAGTGGTGATAGATGCTCATTGCTTCGCAGCCTAATCGTGCGCCCAATTTGCGTGTGCTGAAGGCGTCGATCCCGTCGGCATCAATCAGTGCAAGCGCCTCGGTTTCGATGCGCTCGCGCGTTAGGGCAACGCGTTTGCGCTGCGTAACGTCGGCAAGGCGCTTACCAGGTGTGTCGTCGCTCATAAAAAGGGCAAATTCCCAAAAAAAAACTTACATCGTAAGAAATTGCGATAGACTTACGACGTAAGTTTGCTGGATCGTGCAACAGACGCGTACTCAGCGGCTTGCGACCGCCCACCTGTCGAAGCTTTCTAACGCGATGCTACCTGCCGGCCCGCCAATTTCAAGTGTCCGATGGCACACGCTACCTAGTAGTGCCCACACAGTCGCAAGCCAGCTCAGTGACGCGCTGGCTGGTGCGACGCTACGTTACCCAATGATTTCTTAAGGTCAAAGATCATGACACGTGCCCTACACGCATTCCCCTACGTTACGCTCGCGCAGGCGATCACGACATTGCGTGTCGCGACCGCGATTTTCTTCATGGCTCACGCCGTTGTCCGCATCTACAACGGCTCCATCCCGGGTTTCGCGCAGTTTCTGGCCGTTCGCGGTTGGCCGCTAGCGCTCGGAATTGTGTGGGCAATTACGGTATGTGAAATTCTCTCTGGCATCGCGCTCATTCTCGGCCGTCACGTGCGCTTGGCGGCGTCGGCGTTGATGTTCATCGACATCATGGGCATCGTGATCATTCACGCGCAACTCGGCTGGTTCGTTGGCGAGCACGGCACGGGCGGCGTGGAGTACAGCCTTGCGCTTTTCGTCTCGCTGCTCACCATCGCCGCCGCAGCTCGACACTCGCCGGAAGAAATTTCGCGCCTCTGGTAACGCCGATTCAACGCTCGAACAACTCAACAAGCGAGACCACGATGTTCAACAACCTCATCCCCAAAATCTTCTACGCGCGCCTGCAAGATGGACTCGAATTCTTCGTCGACGGTCTGGGCTTCGCCATCCTGTATCAGGACGCACGTATGGCTGTTGTAGCGCGTGATGGAGCGAAGGCGTACATCGTCGAAAGCCCCGAGTCCGCGGCCCTCGATCGTCCGGAGTTGGGCATCGACACTGACAACATTGACGCGATCTATGCGGAAATGTGCGCTCGCTCGCGCCACTTGTTGCACCCCAACTCGAATTCGGTGTCGCGCAAACCCTGGGGCTCAAAAGAGTTCGCGATGCTCGACAAAACAACGGTGTGCGTCGTGTTCCGCGAATGGCCATCGGAGCGATAACGCCGAATCACGCAGTGCAGATCGCGCGCAACACAACGTATTTCCCCGTATCCAAAACTCATGCAACTTTCGTCACACGCATCACATGTCTACTCGCGCCTGATCGCTAGGATTTGCACATCAGCGTGCGCGCTGTGCGCCGCGTTATGTGTCGCACCAGCGTTCGCAAGCTTCGCCGCGGGAACGGGCATCGCGCGTGTGCCCAATCTCACGAGCGGCGATGAGGGTTACGGCATCGCTTTGCAAAGCGACGGCAAGATCGTTGTTGCGGGGCGCTGCATCGACAGCACCGCGAATCCCTGTGTCGCAAGGCTCAACGCCGACGGCACAATGGACGCCACGTTTAACGCGAGCGGCACGGTGCCAGGTAAGCGCGTGATTGGTGGCC
>JAKPSO010000302.1 GCA_029571495.1 Pseudomonadota bacterium | reverse complement strand
CGGGCGATAGTCGAGGTGCAGGTGATAGTCGGTGATGCCGCCGTCCCAATACGCGCCGCGCGGCGCGCCGTGGATGTCGTGCACGGCGTTGAGGACGAACGGAATGCTGCATGACGCCTGCACGACGTCGGCGAAGTTTCTTTCGGACAACGGGTATCGTCGCGTGCGGTAGTCGCTGGCGGCGAACGGCAGCGGCGCGAGGTTCGCCGAGAACACGGCGCGCTCAAGCCACGCGCCCATCGCTTTGCGCGACGCGACGTTGGTGAGGAATGCACCCGCGTATCCGAGCGGCGAGCGCGTCCGCGTGTCACGCAGCAGCAGGTGGCGGCCGCGCGAGGTGAGGATGTGTAGGCGATAGCGCGAGTGGTTCAGCACTTCATTCACGCGACCGCCAAACATGGCGTGAATGCCATCGGCGAAGCGTTCGCTGATGTGCGTTCGGGTCGGTGCTTTGGCGCCAGGCGGCGTGTCATAGTGCTGGTGGATGTAGGCGTCCTCAAGCGCCGCGAGCGCGGCGGCGGGGTCGTTCAAGGTGGCGGCGGCCATGCGCCACGCGCCGATAGACGCGCCGATCAAGTCGATGGATTGCGTCGATTGCGGCAACCACTCGCCAAACAAAAACCGATCTAGCGGCAATAGCGTGAGCCCCTTCGGCCCGCCCGCCGCACCAGGAATCACGCGCACGTCCGACGGTGTGAGCCCCCGCTCACGTACCCGCGCCAACGCACGCGGACCCGCGAAGATTTGCAGTGCTTTCATGGGCATAAATTTAACAGCTCTTCAAATTGAACGGCAGTGCAGCGGCGCTTTGGGCTTGCTTCTCTCTTGTGTCGACTATCGTGATTTTTGGCCTGTAACCGCCGCCACGCAGCCGATAGCGCGCGAAAGCTGTAATGCGCTTTGACTTCGTTGTCACGGGAGCGAACCTGCGACGACTCATACGCCCGTCGTCCCCGCGGCGCCGGTGACCCAGTCCTGCCCGCACGTGCACGGAGTGCGACAGCGTTAAACCATGCGCGCGGTGTGAATTCACACCTTCGCGGGAATGACAGGCGGCAGAGACGACATAGTGTCGCGCAGTGGAGCCTCAAACTGTGATTACATCCAGTAAACTACGCCGATGCTTCGCGCGCTCTACGTCGATTTCAACAGCTACTTCGCCTCGGTTGAACAGCAGCTGCGGCCGGAACTTCGTGGGAGGCCAGTCGCCGTCGTGCCGATGCTTGCGGACACCACCTGTGCGATTGCCGCGAGCATCGAAGCAAAGCGATTCGGCGTCAAGACGCTGACCAACGTCGCGGACGCGCGGCGTATGTGCCCGGAGATCGTGTTCGTCGTTTCGCGGCCCGCGGTCTACGTGGAGTTTCACCAACGCGCGAAAACGGTCGTCGAGAGCGTGGCGCCGATTGCGGCCGTGAATTCGATTGACGAGATGTGGATTCGCCTCACGGGCCGCGATCAACCGCGCGACGCCGCCGAAAAATTGGCGCTCGAAGTTAAGTACCGGCTGCGCGCGCAACTCGGCGATTGCATCACCTCCTCGATTGGCATCGCGCCGAACACCTTCCTCGCAAAAACCGCAAGCGACATGGTCAAACCCGACGGACTCGTGGTGATCGAGCAGAAGGATTTGCCGCGCGCGCTCGTGAATCTGAAGCTTAATCACTTCGTCGGCATCGGCCGCAAGATGCTTGAGCGCCTGCACGACCACGGCATCAAATCAACGCCGCAACTGCTCGAAGCGGATGTCGCGAAGCTGCGCGAAGTGTGGGGCGGAGTCGAGGGCGAACGCTTCTGGCAAAAACTTCGCGGTGAAGACGTGCAACAACGCGAAACGAAAACGTCATCGATTAGCCATTCGCACGTCCTTGCACCGGTCGAGCGCTCGCACACACAGGCGCAAGCGGTGCTCTCGCGTCTCACGCAAAAAGCAGCGATGCGCCTACGAGACGCGGAGTTTGTCGCCACCGATGTATCGCTGTACTTAAAGCT
>JAKPSO010000300.1 GCA_029571495.1 Pseudomonadota bacterium | reverse complement strand
GCGCCCACCTCGAAGAAGACGCGGGCAAAAGCGTGCATGAATTGTTCGAGATTGAAACCGGCGTAGACCTTAACCGCGCTGGAACGCCGCTGTTGGAAATCGTGACCGAGCCCGTGATGCGATCGAGCAAAGAGGCGGTTGCGTATGCCAAAGCGCTGCACAGTCTCGTCCGCTATCTCGATATTTGCGACGGCAACATGCAGGAAGGGTCGTTTCGCTGTGACGCCAACGTATCGGTGCGCCCCGTCGGACAACAAGAATTTGGCACTCGCCGAGAGATCAAAAACTTGAATAGCTTCAAGTTTATGCAGCAGGCGATCGACTACGAAGTTCGCTGGCAAATTGAGCAAATCGAAGACGGCCACAAGATCGTGCAAGCCACCGTGTTGTTCAATCCTGACACAGGCGAAACACGCTCTATGCGCACCAAGGAAGACGCGATGGACTATCGCTACTTCCCCGATCCTGACTTGCCGCCGCTCGTTGTGACGGACGAGATGCTGGCGAGTATCAAGGCGAGCATGCCGGAACTATCAGAAACCAAACATGCCCGCTATGTTGTCGATGACAAGCTGCCGGACTATCAAGCGCGTCAAATTGCATACGATCCACACAAGAGCCATTTTTATGAGATGACGAAGCGGTTGCTAGGTGAGCAGATGGCTGCCGACGTAGTGCTCGGCGAGACACAAGAGAGCTTGGCAAAGGCTGTGCTGGGCGGGTATAGCTACGCTTCGAACTTAATTCTCGGCGAGTTGGCCGCGCTTGGCCGCAAGGAAGGGCTAACTTTCGAAGAGTTGAAAGTTACTTCGGCGCAAGTGGCCGATGTAACAACGCTTGTGGCGAAAGGAAAAATCAGCACAAGCATGGCAAAAGCAGTCTTGAGTTCGCTTTGGAGTGGTGAATTCACTACGGCGCGAGATGTCGTCGAGGCAAAGGGCTTCACACAAATCAGCGACAGCGGCGCCATCGAAAAAATCGTCGATGAAGTGCTCGCCAAGAGCGCCGCGCAGATCGCCGATTTCAAATCGGGCAAAGAAAAAGCACTCATGAGCATTGTTGGCATGGTGATGAAGGCGAGCGCCGGCAAAGCCAATCCAGCACAAGTGAACGAGATCGTTCGCCGCAAGATTGCTGCGCTCTAAGCCGTCTCTCGCACGCTCGTACCTTTTGCGTCGCGTGCGGCGAGCGCACGGCACGCCATGACCACCACCGCCTTCGCGCTTGTCATCACGGCGGCGGTGATCCACGCGAGTTGGAACATCCTTGCCAAGAAGTCTGGCGGCGGCGCGCTCTTTGTGATGTTGGGAGTGCTCGTGGTTGCGGTGCTCTACGCGCCGATCGTCGCGGTGTACGTTTACTTCAATCCGCCGAATTACGGGTGGAAAGAAGTCGCGCTGCTCGTCGCGACTTCAATCGTCCACCTCGGTTATTCGCTGACGCTGCAGCGCGGCTATCAGAAGCACGACTTGACCGTGGTGTATCCGGTCGCGCGCGGCGTCGGACCGCTGTTGTCGAGCACGTTCGCGATTGTCCTGCTCGGCGAGCCGGTCACGTTAATTTCCGGCGGCGGCATCGCCTGCATCGTGGCCGGCATTTTCATACTCGCAGGCGGACATCGCATCATCAAGAGTCCGACCGCCGCGCAGCTCGGTGGCGTTGGCTACGGCGCGCTCACAGGACTCGCGATTGCGGGCTACACACTGTTGGACGGTTACGGCGTGAAAGTTCTACTCATGGCGCCGCTAGTACTTGATTACTTTAGTAACGTGATTCGTGGTTTGTTCATGGCGCCGATGGCGTGGCGCCATCGCACGGCGCTTGCGGCGGAGTGGCACAAGAACGGCCGCTACGCGCTGATCATCGGAATCATCGCGCCGCTCGGTTACATCCTCGTCCTCTACGCGATGCAAACCGCACCGATCAGTTCGGTCGCGCCGATGCGCGAGCTTTCTATGGTGTTCGCTGCATTTCTCGGCGCAAAAATCCTTGGCGAAGCGCATAGCGGCGAGCGACTCGTCGGCGCGATACTCATGGCCTTGGGCGTTTGGGGTTTAATGCACGGCTGAGTCCCCGCGCTGCTCAGTAGCTTTGGTGGCCAAACGACCGTCTAGCGGCCAGTAGCGCCAATATTCGCGGAAAGTCGAGTTTGGCTAGAAAAATCGCAGATCGACCGCATTACAGTCGCTGGAGCGACGTTTCACACTAAAGCTGTTTCCCGATTCTTCGATTACGGTTTCGCGCCTGCCGCAGGAGTCTTCGCCGAAAAACCGCGCTTAGCGAGCAGCGCATCAATGCGCGCCATCGCGTCTTCGCGGGCCTTCGGATCCGGTGCGACGGTCACACCTTTGCCCGCCACCACTCCGTTCGGTACGTCCGCGCGCACGCGAAGCTTGCCCGCCGGATTGTCGAAGTCGTGATACGCGCCGGGATAGAGCGTGATCGTGGCCGGCTGCTCATTGTTCTTGAGCCGTGCGACAAAGGCCGCGCACGGCGCGGCGGGCGTCCAATCATCGGCCTCGCCCATCAATACCGTGAGCGGCGACGAAATTTTTTGTAGCGACGTATTGCGCGCCTGCGGCGAACAGCCTGGGTAAAACGCGATCGCCTCGGCGAATTTCAATTCCGCTGGAAACTCGCCTTCCACGCGATGCGTCAGCGCATTGAGCACGGTCGAGCCGCCGTTTGACCAGCCCCACAAGACCACTTTTTTCGCATCCACGCCCGGCTGCGCGTCCAGCCATTTGCGCGTCGCCATCACGTCCTCGACGCGGTCAATTTGTCGAATTGTGCGCGCCGACATTTTCACTGTGCACACTTCCTCGAAGCTGCGTGACGTGAAGCTCTCGGGAAACACCACCGCGATGCCGCGCTCCAGCAGCCAATCCTTCGCCGCTGCGTGACGGGCATTGAGTTCGCGCCTCGCGCCAACGCCGCCGCAGCCGTGCAACAAAATCGCCGCCGCGCCGGTCGCGATCTTCGCGTCGGGCGTGAACCACTGCGCGCGCAGCGTCTTGTTCTCGCCGATGTGCGGCGCGGGGATTTTGACGATCTCAGCGTGGACCGGCGCCAGCAGCGCCAGCGTGATCGTGGCCACTACGCTCCGGCGGATATGCTTGCGAATCTTCATACCAGCAACGTCTCCCCTTCCGGTGGCAGTTCACGTGGCTGCCCTTCGAGTGTGATCGCAACGTAGGTCAATTCCGCCTCGGTGACTTTCACCACCATCGTGCCGCGTTTGCGTTCGGAATACACCTCGACGTCAACGGTGATCGACGTTCGGCCCACGCGCTTTATCGTCGCATAGAAGCTCACGACATCGCCGATCTGCACGGGTTGCTTGAACAAGAACTGGTTCACTGCCACCGTCGCGATGCGACCACGCGCGCGGCGCACCGCGGGCACGCTGCCGGCCAAGTCCACCTGCGACATGATCCAACCGCCGAAGATGTCGCCATTGGCGTTGGCGTCAGCGGGCATCGGAATCACGCGCAGTGCGAGGTATTTGTCGGTCGGGAGTTGCAGCATGAACGTTGCCTTGAAACGAAGACATCGCATGATACGGAAATACGCCGCATTGATACAGCGCTGGCGCCCGGGACACCAAGCTCGCTATTCTTGTGTGCAATCACAAAAGCAAGGAGGCCGTCATGTTTTCGCCACGCACCCGTTCGCTGCTTGTTGCTGTCGGCGTCGGCGGCACCGCCGCCCTCGCGCTTACTGCATGTAGCACCCGCCCCCCGACCTCGGCCACGGAGGTGGGTGAATTTCGCGCGGGATCGGGTTACGTCAATGGCTATCTTGATCGCAAGGCCCTTCCAAACAGCCTGTCGCTATTGCCGCCACCACCGGCGGAGGGCTCCGTGCTCGCTGCGGCCGATTTGGACGCACATCGCAGCACGCGAAGCCTGCGCGACACGCCGCGTTGGTCGATCGCGACGCGCGACGCTAACTTGAAATTTCCGGTGGCGGCCGACACTTTTTCGTGCGCGCTTGACGTTGCGATCAGCGCAGAGGCGACGCCGCATCTCAACATGTTGTTGCGCCGTACGCTGCTCGATTCTGGACTCTCCACGTACGCGGCGAAGGATCACTACAACCGCAAGCGTCCGTTTGTAGTTCTCAATGAGCCGATGTGCTCGCCCGCTGAAGACGCGGCGTTGCGCAAAGATGGTTCGTACCCGTCGGGTCACGCCGCGCTTGGATGGGCGTGGGCGTTGGTGCTCGCTGAGATTGCGCCCGAGCGAACCAACGCGCTGATCGCGCGCGGGCTCTCGTTCGGGCAAAGTCGCGTTGTCTGCGGCGTGCATTGGCAGAGCGACGTCGAGGCAGGTCGTACGATGGGAGCAGCCACGGTTGCGCAACTGCACGC
>JAKPSO010000290.1 GCA_029571495.1 Pseudomonadota bacterium | reverse complement strand
GTCCGTCGCGCGACGACACTCCGACGCGATATTGCGCATCGGTGTTGCCGGCCTGCGCCGCCGCGAGCGTGAGCTTGTACGCGCTCTGGTTGTCAATGGCTCCGGGGACGGAGATCGCGGGTTCCGCTGTCGCGGCGCCGCAGTGCGATGGCGTCGCGCCGATAAGAGAAAACCCGATGCTAACCAAGACCCAAAGTTTGCAGATTTTCATTGTGATCGCGAACGCTTCAAGGGATGAGGACAATATAAGCATCTCACAGCGAGGCGAAATTTGGTTTCTGCCGCGCAAAGCCATAGTGCATAGTGTGCAGTCCCGTGCGATACAGCTTTTGTGGCTTAACGGCCGTCATAAGGTCTTTGCAGGTCAATCCAGGCGTTTGTTGACAACGAACCAAAACCAACCGTAAGGGCGGCTCCACGGTCGGTACAGCTGCAAAGCTGTAATCGTGTACCGCGGAAGCGCCAGTTTCCAATCGGCCACGCTTTCCAGCAGAATGCAGCCACAATAATTTAAGCATCGAAGCACCATCCGGAAGAACGCGAACGCGGGAGCCACTGGGCGCGACGTATCGAGGAGCGTTTGGGTTGGGTACTGACATTAAGGTACTGGGTTACGTCGCGGCGGCGTTGCTGCTGTTTATGACGTTGATGCTGCTGCTCACCGTGCGCCAAGGCGCGCGCGTGCGCGGCGTGACAAATTGGGTGCGGAGCACGCTCGCCGTTGCGGCGGGCATCGGACTCAACACGTTACAGGACACACTGCCGCAGTTTTTGTCGTCCCCGGTGGCGAATGTGTTGGTCGTTGCTGGTGTGGCCTTGGCCGCCTTCGGCACCTACGAATATCGGTATCGTCGGACGCTGTCGCTACGCTGGATGGCGGTGGCGAGCTTCGCATTGCTTCTCGTTCTTGTCGCTCTACGTGAATATTCCGGGGCGCGCATCGTGCTCGTCGCGCTCCTGACGGGGAGCATCGCGACGTGGCATGCGTGGACAACGCTCGCCGGGTCGTCGCTACGGCCACACGCGAAAGGCGTGAAACACAGCCGCTTCGGCTTGCCGCATGCCATCATGGTTCTTGGGCTCGCTACCGTCGCGACCGTGGTGTTGGTGCACGCGGGCGATGCTTTGGCGATGCTCAATGGCAGCGCAACAGGAACTGTTCCATTCGGCGGGCCACAGCGCACATTGCTATTGCTCTATATCGCCGTTTTGGCCGGGCGACTGCTGCTTCTAATCGGCATGGTTCTTGTTTTGGTCGACGAGATGGCAAACGAATTGCGCACGCTCGCGCAGCGCGATTCGCTGACCGGCGTACTCAATCGGCGTGGTTTGAAAGACGCGGTAAGCGCGTTGCCACTTGAGCGTAGTAGCCTGTTAATTCTCGATCTCGATCACTTTAAGGCGGTCAACGACGACCTCGGGCACGATCGAGGCGACCAGGTCATTGTGCTGCTCGCGCGCTGCATGCAAACACATTTACCGCCGGACGCGGTGTGCGCACGCTTGGGCGGTGAAGAGTTCTGTGCGCTACTGCCGAACGTCGAGGGCAGTGAAGCGTACGCTGCGGCTGAAGCCCTGCGCAACGCGTTCGCGCGCGAGTCGCTGGCGCTCGAACATGGTCGAGCGCACACAGTGAGCATTGGCATCGCGAGCTACGACATTGAGGTGACAACGCTGTCTCACCTCATGCGACACGCCGACGAAGCGCTCTACCGCGCCAAACGCGAAGGCCGCAATCGCGTGGTGCGTCACACCGCAGCTCGCACCGCGTAAAGAGCCCTCGCGCGCATACGCGCGACAGGGCGTCTTATGCGGTCGCGTGCGCGACAGTTGCAGCTACTTCGCGATGCCAATCGCTTTCATCACCGCGCCGAGATCTTGATCCGACTTCGCGGCGAACTTGCCGAGATCAGCCGCGCTCAACGTGTTCACGCCGAAGCCGCGCGCATCGAGCGCCGTCTTCCATTCGGGCGATGCTTGAATCTTCTTCATCGCCGCTTCGAGTGTCGCGACGGCTTCTTTCGGCATGCCTTTTGGGCCCATGAGCGAGAGGAACGATTGCAGTTCCCAATCAATGCCGAGCTCCTTGAGCGTTGGCGCGTCGGGGAACGCAGCCATGCGTTGCGGCGTCATCGTGGCGAGGAGTCGCACTTTCCCACTCTTCAAAAGAGTGGACGCTTCAGCCGGCGCGACCGTAGAAACTTGAATCGAGCCCGCGACCAATTCTTTCAAGCCCGATGCCGCGCCGTCGGAAGGAATCCAGCCGATTTGATCAGCCTTCATGCCGGTCTTCATGAGCATGCCCGCGAGAGCGAGATGCCAAATGCCGCCTTGACCGGTGCCGGAGGCTTTGAGTTTGCCTGGGTTGGCGCGCGCGTCATCAAGCAGGTCTTTCAGCGTTTTGTATTTGCTGTCAGACGCCACCTCAACGCCCGCGGGCACATAGTTCAAGAGGCCAATCGGCGTGTAGTCCGCCTGAGTGAGTTTGGTCAAACCCATCCAGTGCATCATGTTGATTTCAACTGTTACCGTGCCTATCGTGTAACCGTCGGGTGCGGCCTCTGCAATTGCGCTGTGCCCCACGACGCCCGAGCCGCCCGTGCGGTTGACGACGGTGACCGGTTGCTTAAGCTCTTTCTCCAACAGCGACGCGATGGTGCGCGCGTGGTAATCGGTGCCGCCGCCTGCGCCCCACGGCACGATGAGTGTGATCGGACGGTTCGGGTATTGCGCGAACGCAGTGGCTGCGCATAGGGCGACAGCGCCAACGGCGAGCGCTTTACGAATGAGTTGTTTCACGGGGCCTCCTTGTGTGAATGACGTCGACGACGTTCGCGCCTGAACGGCTTACGCAGCGAACCTCCGCGCCGACGTCTGAATAATCAGTCTACCAGTGGCTCGTGCGCGTGAATAGCCGCTGATTCGGAACCTATGGAAAACCTGACGGCGACTTCGGCTAGAGTTGCCGAACAAGAAGGGGAGATGATTTTGAAAGTAACCGACTTCACGTTGGCGCTATTGCTGCTGGCGATTGCGGCCGCGATGTCCATCGCTGCGCTGAGCTTTCCGCCGATGCCGGGGCAGGCCTTCGGGCCGAAACTTTTTCCCAACCTTGTGGCCGGAGGCTTCGCGCTCTGCGCGCTCGCGCTCATACGGCGCGCGGCAAAAGCGAAGGCGCTCAAGCTCGGCGTGGTGACGCCGGAGTGGTGGAACGAACCGGGCCGTCGCGGCAACCTCGCGATTCTGCTCGGCAGCATCGTGGCCTACACATTGCTCGTCGAACCGGTCGGCTACGTGCTGACTACGTTTGCGGTCATGGTGCTTTTGATGAAGCGATTGGGTGCGTCGTGGCGCGCAACGCTTGTCGCGTCGTTTCTCGGCACGGCCATCACGTATCTGATGTTTGCCTATTGGCTGCGCGTACCACTGCCGCCGGGGCTCCTTAATGGAATCGTGAGGTAGACCATGGGCGCGCTTCTTGATGCTTTTCCGCAGGCGATGGCCTTGGTGTTCGACCCCTACACGTTGGGTGTCGGGCTGCTTGCCACGATCTTTGGTCTGTTCGTCGGCGCGATGCCGGGCCTCACGGCGACGATGGCCGTCGCATTGTTGATACCTGTCACTTTTTTCATTCCGCCGGTGCCCGCACTGGTCGCGATTGTGATGAGCACGTCGATGGCGATTTTCGCGGGAGACATACCGGGTGCGCTGTTGCGCATCCCGGGCACACCCGCGAGCGCCGCCTACGCCGACGATGCGTACCTGATGACGAAGAAAGGCAAGGGCGAATTGGCGCTCGGCATCTGCCTCGTTACGTCGGCCATCGGCGGCATTTTCGGCACGATTATTTTGATTGTGCTGGCGCCGCCGCTGGCGGACTTCGCGCTGAAGTTTTCGATGTTCGAATACTTTTGGTTGGTTACTTTGGGGTTGACCTGCGCGGTGTTCGTCACGGGCAATGACTTACTGCGCGGCATGATCGGGCTTCTCGTTGGCCTCGCGATTGCGTGCGTCGGCCAAGACGTCACCGCGGGATTTCCGCGCTACACGTTTGAGATCAAAGAGTTGCTCTCTGGCGTGGATTTCATCCCGGCGATGGTGGGGATGTTTGCTGTGAGCGAACTCATGCGTCGCGTGACCGAAAACGCGGGCGACGCCGATTTTGCGCAGACGAAATTCAAGAGTTTCTTCCACGGGCTTTGGCCGGTGTTGAAGAAATATCAATTCAACATTTGGCGCGGCAATGTCATCGGCACCGCCATCGGCATCTTGCCCGGAGCGGGCGCGGATATCGCGGCGTGGATCTCATATTCCGTCGGCAAAAAGTTCTCTAAAAATCCCGAGATGTTCGGCAAAGGCTCCGAAGAAGGTCTGGTCGACGCAGGTGCCGCGAACAACTCCGCAATTGCCGGCGCGTGGGTGCCCGCGCTGATGTTCGGCATTCCGGGCGACAGCGTGACCGCCGTGGTGATCGGCATGCTGCAGATGAAA
>JAKPSO010000275.1 GCA_029571495.1 Pseudomonadota bacterium | reverse complement strand
CATCGGGTTGATCACGCGACCGCAATCCTCAACTACCCAATGCTTCAGAAGCTTCACGAACCCCGTGTCGACATCCACCTCGACTAGGCTCGCCTGTACGCCGTTGGTAAAGATGAACGGATAGTCACGCTGTGCGTAATGCCGGGTGACCATCAGTTCGCCCGTCACCCCGGCGGGCAGCGTGTCGGGGCGGAAGTAGGCGATGCGACCGAGCTCTTGGAGCGCCATGACGGATTCGCCGGTGTTTGCATCAACGATTTGCGCGTCACGCAGCGCCAACGTTTCAGCGTCGCGTTTCAATATCGCCCCCGCGAGGCTCAGGATGTTTTTGCGCAAGGCAAAGCCCGCTTGCAGCACGGCCTCGCCGCCGATACCCGCGCCTCGCGACGCCCAGGTGCCGCCGCCGTATGGCGTCACATCGGTGTCGCCGGTCACGACGCGAATGGCCGACATCGGCACCCCGACGGCATCTGCCGCGATTTGCGCAAAGATGCCTTCGGTGCCTTGTCCTTGTTCGCCAACGCCGACCATCACGGTGACCACGCCGGTGGGCTCAAGGCGAATTGTCGCGCCGTCCTGGGCCGATATGCGCGCTCCGCCAACGCCGTAAAACGCCGCGCTGGGGTTGGTCAGTTCGATCAACGCCGCGAATCCAATGCCGCGATACACGCCGCGCTTACGCAGCGCTTCTTGCTCCGCGCGCAGCGCCGGGTAGTTCATCATCACGCCGATTTTTTCGAGGCAAGCCTCGTGCGATAACCCTTCAAACTTCACGCCCGATGCACCGGCGCACGGATACGCGTTGTCACGAATCACGTTCTGCTGCCGGATGACGAGCGGATCAATGCCGAGCTTATTGGCAGCTGCATCCACCAACGCTTCTGTCACCGCGCATGCAATCGGATGACCCACGCCACGGTACTGGCACGTTGGCGTTTTATTCTGAAACACAACGTTGAGCTTGGCGCGATAGTGCTGGTGACGATACGGTCCGCCGACCAAATTCACGACCTGATTGCCTTCAATGGCGCTGGTGCGTGGGAACATGGAGTACGGGCCGATGCCCGTTAAATCGTCGATTTCGAACGCAAGAATTTCGCCGGATTTTGCCGCTGCAATGCGCCCCGTCACGCGGTGTTGTCGCGCGTGAATATCGGTCGTAAACGATTCCAGTCGATCCGCGACAAATTTCACGGGCCGCTCCAGCATGATCGACAACGCTACGGTTGCGAAGTCATCTGGGTAAGCATGCACCTTGATGCCGAACGAACCGCCAACGTCTTTGCAGATCACGCGAATATTCGATTCTGGCAGGCCAAATTGCCGTGAATACAAATCCTGCATCATGTGCGGTGCTTGCTGCGAGTGATGCACGGTCAGGCGCTTTTCGCTGGGGTTGTATTCGCTGATTTGGCAGCGCGGTTCAAGCGTCACACCGGTGTGACGGCCGAACTGAAATGTCACCTCTGCCACGGCGTCGGCTCTGGCGAATGCGTCATCCACGCCGCCCGTGTCGAGGCTGCGCGTGAAACACAAATTGTCGCCAAGGTCCGGGTGAATAATCGGCGTCGTTGCATCAAGCGCCGTTTCGGTCTCCACTACTGCGGGTAACGCTTCCCATTCCACGACGAGATACTGCAATGCGTCCTCGGCTTGTGCGCGTGTGTCGGCAACAACCGCGACCACAGGCTCGCCCTGCCAGCGCGCTCGTTCGATTGCGAGCGGATACTGCGGCGCGGACTTCATGCCCACCATGTGCGAGAGCGTTGCTACCCAAGGCTTGCAGACTTTCGCCATTTCCACGCCATCGACGACGGCCACAACGCCGGGCATCAACCGCGCAAAGCTCGCGTCGATACGCGTGATTCGTGCGTGTGCTGACGGGCTGCGCCAGTACACAACGTGCACCATGCGCGGCATGTCAATATCATCGACGAACGTTCCGCGGCCCTCGGCGAGGCGCACGGCGTTGGGGCGACTGACGCTTTGGCCGATGTAGCGGTCGTGCTCAGAAATTGGGGGCAGCGCGGTTTCTGTGTGGCTCATCGTGCGACTCCCGTGTTCGCGGTCGTTTTTGCCGCCCGCTCGGCCAGCACGTCGCAAATCGCGTCAACGATGGCTTGGTAACCGGTGCATCGACAATAGTTGCTGGACATCCATTCGCGAACTTCTTCGCGTGTTGCCGCTGGGTGCGACTGCACAAGATCCAGCGCGGCGGTGAGCATCCCTGGCGTGCAATAGCCGCATTGCAGCGCGTTTCGTCGAATGAAGGCAGCCTGCAAGTCTGCGGCCACACCGCTCTTGGTGATGCCTTCGATGGTCTCTACAGTATCACCGTCGGCCTGCACTGCCAGCACCAAACAGCCACGCACTAGTTTGCCATTGAGCAGCACGGAGCAGGCGCCGCACACGCCATGTTCGCATCCGACGTGCGATCCTTTGAGCCCCAAGTCCTCACGCAAGAAATCGATCAGATGTTGGCGCGCCTGTACTTCGCGGCGCTCCAGTTGCCCGTTCACCGCGATTTGCACGGTGAGCTTGTCGAGTGTCGTATCCATCGCCTTAGGCTCCACGGGCTGCGTTCGTGAGCATGCGCTTCAGCAGCACGCCCGCGAGGTGTCGTTTGGTGTCGGCGTTGCTCGTCAAATCGGCAACCGGTTCGATTTCGTCTTTGAGCGCCGCGCAGGCTTGCTCGATGAGCGCATCGGTGAGCGGCGTACCTTCGACAAACGCTTCTGCGCGCTTCGCACGAAGCGGTGTCGCGCCAATACCCAGCAGCACCAGGCGGACTTGAGAAAGTACGTTACCGGAACGTTGCGCACACCCCGCGAGGCCCGCGATCGCGTAATCGCCATGACGACGCGAAAGCTCCGAAAAATCACTCCACTGCGTGGCGGTTTTCACGGGCAATTCAATGGCGGTGACAAGTTCACCTGCTTGAAGCGCGGTTTGGTACAGGTCGAGGAAGAAGTCGCTGGCTGCGACGCGCCGTTCGCCAGTCGGGCCCTGTACGACAATTACTGCGTCGAGCGCAACGACACAGGTCGGCCACTCCGCTGCAGGGTCGGCGTACGCAACCGAGCCGCCGATGGTGCCAAGATTGCGAATCGCGCGGTGTGCAATGTTCGGCGCCGCCTTGCTGAGCAAAGGCGCATTCGCGGCCACGATCGCAGAAGCCTCTATCTCAGAATGCGTCGTCAGCGCACCGATGCGAAGCGTCTGCCCGTGGACGGCGATCCCGCGCATCGCTTCGACGCCAGAAATGTCAATCAACACGCTGGGCTCCGAGAGCCGCATGTTGAGTGTCGCAAGGAGCGTTTGCCCTCCCGCGAGGAGTTTCGCCTCATCGCCGTATTTGGCGATCAACGCAAACACTTCGGAGAGGTGCTTGGGCTTTACGTAGTCAAATGCAGGAGCCTTCATGTGTGCGCCATCCCGCTATCGCAAAAAATGCGCGAGGACAAACCCGAAAGCCGTCGCGCCAGCACCGAGCAGGAACCACAGCACGCGCGTGCTCTCCGAGGTTCCGCTGGGCTCCGCCTCACGTTTGGGCGCGTACGCCACCTGCGGCACGGATGCAGAAGTCATCGTGCCCGCGCTTGCTGCCACCAGGCCAGCGGTGGTTTCGGCCACAGGTGCGGCGCGCAGTTCATGCTGCAAATTGCCGAAGAATTCATCGGCCATTTTTTTCGCGAAGGCGTCGATCATGCGACCGCCGACTTGCCCCAGTTTGCCTCCCACCGAGGCAGCGGCTGTGTAGGAAAGCAGGGTGCTACCATCCTGCGCGGTAAGGCTTACGGTGGAGCGGCCCTTCGCAAAGCCGGCGCCTCCCCCCGAACCTTCAAACACGAGTGTGCAGCCCTCGTCGGGGCGAATATCACTCATCACAATTTTGCCTACGAAGAGGGCGCGTACGGGACCGACACGCATCAACACGCGCGCATTGGTTTCGGTGTTGGAAACGCGTTCAACGTATTCGCACGACGGGATGCACCGCGCGAGGCAGCCAGGATCGTTGATCGCCTGCCACACCGCAGCCGGCGTTGCCGAAATGAGTTTTTCACCACTAAGTTCCATGTCGCCTCGGCATCTGTTGTCGTCATGCAATTATCAATGACAGCGTGAATGTGTGGGCAACGAAAATATCGAAAACTTTTCGTCATACCGTCGTTGCGTGTGTTATTTCATTTCTCGCAAAACAAGCATTGCCGCAAATGATCTCGCTCAAGCGCTGATCGTTTGAGTGTCGATAACATGGCCTCGGCTCATGCAGGCTAAGTACACTTTTTCGACGTATTTCCGTGTTCAACTCAGGTAACGAAGGCTCAACGTGAATCTTTCGCTCAATCATTTGTCAGTGCGCACCACGGATCTTGACGGGACCAGCCGCTTTTACAGCGAGGTGCTGGGGCTCACCGTCGGCCCACGGCCGAATTTTCCCTTCCCCGGCGTCTGGCTCTATTCGGGAAGCCACGACAGTTTTCTGAACGCCGTCGTGCATTTGATCGGAATCGACAAAACCGACCCTGCGGGCTTGCAGGGCTATTTGGGTGACCGCGACGAATCAACGCTGCGAGGAAGCGGCGCGGTCGACCACGTTGCGTTTTTGGCCGAAGGTCTCACCGCCATGATGGCGCACCTCGACAAGCTGGGCGTCGCCGTGCGCCACCGCACAGTGCCATCAATAGGATTGCACCAAATGTTTCTCGATGATCCAAATGGTGTTGTGATTGAACTCAACTACCCCGCCGCTGAGGCCGCGGGCCTGGTATTTCCCACCTAAGTAGGATCGATATGGCCAAGATCATCGTCGTTGGCGGGTCGCTGGGCGGCCTTTTGGTCGCGAACTTGTTGCACCGTGCTGG
>JAKPSO010000269.1 GCA_029571495.1 Pseudomonadota bacterium | reverse complement strand
AGATTGTCGATGTGAGCGGTACCCTTGAAACCCATGAGGTATCTCGATAGCGCGAGTCCCTCCTGCTCCGCGGTGATCATCCCATCGCCGTTCCAGTCGAACAAGCGCGTCGGCGTGTCGGAGTAAATGTTGATGTCGGGGATGAGGCTTGTGTATGAAATTACAGGCGTGATACCGAGACCGAGCTTCACTATGTCGCGCGCCTCGCAACTCATGTAAGGCGGTGTATGAACGCATGACATGGTGAAAGGGACTGCTGAAAGAAAGGGACCTTCACCGTAGGTTCGGCCTTTTCGTACACGTGCCCATCCCTGCGGAACTAGGTTGCTAGTGTTGGGTGGTTCCTCGCCGAACGCTGACAACGTACAACTTAACGTTGCGTCTGCTTGCGCGTTGCAATACCAGCTGACGATCATTGGAGTCCATGGTATGTTTTGTGCGCAAGCCGCGGCGTTAATTGCGAGTGCGCACGCAAAACCTATGCAAGAGCGAAGCAAGGCTGCGTGAACGACGGACAGCGTGTGTCTGATAGTTTTCATGATTTCTAGGCTAGGTTCGGTTCAAGAATCGACCTTTGAACGCGTCAAAGATTGATCGGATGCGCTTACCAATGGGGCTTCTCTGCGACGCATTTGTCTCAGCGGGAATTTGTGCCAATACCAAATTTGGCTCCTGTCGCATCGCCCGCGAGCGCTCAATGGCGGCCTCCAATGCGCGCAGCAGGAGTTTGTGCCCGATAGGTGCGGCGAGAAAGCGAAACGGGCGTGCCGAGTTCACCAGCTTTATCGTTGCGTTGGCAAACGAGGTGTCGCAAACGATGACCAAAACTACGGCTGGGAAGTTGGCTTTCAGCCGTTCGAGATTAGATCGATCCTCCTCTGACTGAACGTTTATCGCCACGACGACGATGTCGGGAATACTGCGTTCGCGTTCAATTAGAGTGAGCGCATCTTCAAAGCGATTGACGAATGCGCACTTCGTGTTCGTTGGAAGCGCGTCTCGTACCAATTTTTCGCAGTCAGATAGTCCGATGAAGACCGCTGAGGCGGCTGACATTTTCTGCGCATCTGTGGTCTGCGCTGCGCGAAGTTCTTTCGCAGCGTGGACGGGAGGATACTTTGGTATAGGCGCTTCATCTCGCGCGAGCAATGATCTTCGTGCAGCCAATGCGGCTTTGCTTCGAATGTCTTCTGGATTCCACGGCTTCGGGATGTACCAGTTCACGTCTGCACGATTAACGGAATCGACAACGACCTCGCTCTCACAGAAGCCTGTCAGCAATATGCGGCCAGCGAGCGGTGCTACTTCACGTGCGATGTCGAGGACTTCAACTCCGAGCATTCGGGGCATTTGCTGATCGGCGATCACAACATCGAATTTCGAGCCGGCGCACAGCATCGACACGGCGGCAGTGGGGTCAGTCAGAGTCGTGACTTTGAATAAGCCTCGAAAGAGAATTCGTAGCTGGTTTACCACGGTGGGATCATCATCGACGCACAACATTGTTGGCAGCTCAAGTGCAGCGCTCATGGTTTCCTCCTCACGCAGCCTTCGCTAGCTC
>JAKPSO010000256.1 GCA_029571495.1 Pseudomonadota bacterium | reverse complement strand
CGACACGCCCGCGGCCTCTTCGAGGAACACGCGCAACTCTTCGGGCTTGGCCTCGATGATGCGCGAGATCATGCCCTGTTCGATCACGGCGTAGGCGCGTGGCCCCAAGCCCGTGCCCAAGAACACGTCGAGAATGTCGCGTCGGCGCACGGCCTGATTGTTCAGGTAATAGCTGGAACCGACATCGCGCTGCACCACGCGCTTTACGGAAAGCTCGGCGTATTGGCTCCATTGACCGGCGGCACGGCCACTGCTGTTGTCGAACACGAGCTCGACGCTGGCGCGTGCGACAGGCTTGCGATCGCCGCCGCCGTTGAAGATGACGTCGTCCATCGATTCGCCGCGCAACGCCGAGGCCTTGCTCTCGCCCAGTACCCAGCGCACCGCGTCGATCACATTGGATTTGCCACAACCATTGGGGCCGACGATGCCGACCAGTTGTCCTGGGAGTGCGATGGTGGTCGGGTCAACAAAAGACTTGAACCCGGCGAGTTTGATCGAAGTTAGACGCATGCAGTGAAATTGGGTGGGGCGTGAATCGGCTTTTGAGCTGGTGCGGACGCAAAATCTCGCCGCACGGCAAGCGGTGACGACCCGATAAAATCAATGACGATTATAGGTGCTGCCAGCACTCAGCTAACTCATTGAAATTGCAAGAAAATCATGTCCGAACGCCAAGCCAGCACCCCGTCGAAACCACAAACGACGCTAGACACCTTCCCCAACCCGCACGCGGCTAGGGATTATCTGATCCACATTCAGATTCCGGAGTTCACCTGCCACTGCCCGCTCACGGGTCAACCGGACTTTGCGCACTTCACGATCGAGTACATCGCGGACCAAACCTGCATTGAGCTCAAGGCGCTCAAAATGTTCATGTGGAGCTTCCGTGATATCGGCGCGTTTCACGAAAAAGTCACCAACGACGTGCTCGACAAAATCGTCGCCACGATCAATCCGCGCTTCGCGCGCGTGACCGCGCGCTGGAACGTGCGCGGCGGGATCTACACGAACGTCGTGGCAGAACACCAGGCGGACGGTTGGAAACCCAAGCCTGTCGTGGATTTGACGCGTTTTGGTTTAGCTAATCCGGCAGCGGTTTAGGGCTTAACGTCCCCAAATCCGAGCAAAGGTACAGCTTTTCGCACACAACGACCTGTTGACGGTCGTTTCCGGGCCACTTATTCGCGTATCGATGCACTGACAAATATGCGTCTAACGGCCGCAGAATGGCCGTTAGGGCGAAAAAGCTGTACTTGCGCGCGCGAGCCGGGGGCAAGCGCCCGCGCAAAGTCGCTTATTTGGTCGCAGGAACGGCTAAGTGACTGTCGATCTGGTCGATCACCGCTTCCGGTTCCTCGTCGTCGACATAGCCCGGTCCGTGGTCAAGCTGACGTTTCATCTTGTCGACGTCCAGATCGCCCGTCCAACGCGCGACCACTAACGTCGCGACACCATTGCCGACAAGGTTCGTGAGCGCGCGAGCTTCCGACATAAAGCGATCAATCCCAAGGATCAACGCGAGACCCGCAACGGGAACGCCACCAACCGCGGACAGCGTCGCCGCGAGCACGATGAAGCCGCTGCCCGTGACGCCCGCCGCCCCCTTGGACGTGAGGAGCAGCACGGCGAGCAACGTCAACTGCTGCGTGAGTGTCATCGGCGTATTGGTTGCCTGTGCGATGAACACCGCGGCCATCGTCAAGTAAATCGATGTGCCGTCAAGGTTGAACGAGTAGCCGGTCGGGATCACGAGACCGACGGTGGACTTCTTCGCGCCGAGCGTTTCCATCTTCGCCATCATGCGCGGCAACACGGATTCCGAAGACGAGGTGCCCAGCACGATCAGCAACTCTTCTTTTATGTATTTGATGAACTTCCAAATGGAGAACCCGTTGAAGTACGCGATCAACCCGAGTACACCGAAGACAAACACGAGGCACGTTGCGTAGAACGTTCCCATGAGCTTCGCCAAAGGCACGAGTGACGCCAAGCCGTACTTGCCGATGGTGAACGCCATCGCGCCGAAGGCACCGATCGGTGCGACTTTCATGATGAAGCCGACGATTGCGAAGAGCACGTGCGACGTCTTCTCGATCATGTCGAACACAAGCGTGCCGCGGCCACCGAAGCGGTGCAACGCGAAGCCAAAAAACAACGCGAACAGCAGCACTTGCAGCATCTCGCCTTTAGCGAAGGCATCGACCACGGTTGTCGGAATGATCGCCAGCAAGAAATCGACCGTACCCTGCATTTTTCCGGGGCCAGCGTAGGCGGCGACCGCCTTCGCATCGAGCGTCGCAAGGTTGGCGTTCATCCCCTCGCCCGGCGCGATGACGTTGACGATGACAAGCCCAACAACGAGCGCAATCGTGCTCACGATCTCAAAGTACAGAAGCGCGATGCCACCGGTCTTTCCGACCTTCTTCATGTCTTCCATGCCCGCGATGCCGACGACCACAGTGCAGAAGATGATCGGCGCGATGATCATCTTGATGAGTTTGATAAAGCCATCACCGAGCGGCTTCATCATCTCGCCATAGGCCGGCGCGAAATGACCAAGTAAAACGCCAATGACAATTGCCGTTATGACTTGAACATAAAGCGATTGATAGAACGGTCTCGACGCAGTCTGTGCGCGTGCTGCTTCCATAGTGTCCTCCCTGTGAAACGGGCCAGCGGACGCGGACCGTTGAATCGAATACCCGAGGGAGGTTACGCCTGTTCGCCGTCAACTCGCTATCGGACGGCCACGTGCAAAGCGAAGGCTTCGTTAACGCATCGCCTTCTTCAACGCATACGCCAAGGACCACACCGACGAGGCGTACATGCGTGATCGGTTGTAGCGGGTGATCACGTAGAAGTTTTCGAACACCAGCCAATACTCGTTGCGGCCATCGGCGTTGTCGAGCGAGATGATGCCCACCGACGCGTCTTCAGCGGGCAGCACCACGTCCGCGTCTTGCGCAATAATCTTCACGCCAGCGGCCAGAAATTCGCGCAGTGGCTTTCGCGGCGAAAGTCCGCCGTCGATGCTTGCGATGATTTCCGCGCTCGGCTCGTTGATGGGCAACATCACGGGTTCGCCGCGCTGCCATCCATGCCCCGCGAGAAACGAGGCCACTGAGCCGACGATGTCCGCCGGCGAATTCCACAAGTCAATTTTTTGGTCATTGTCGAAGTCGACGGCCCACTTGCGATGACTCCCCGGCATGAACTGCGGCCAACCCATCGCGCCCGCGAACGAGCCAACGTAATCCAACGGCGAGCGTTTCTGTTCGCGCGCGAGTAGCAGTAGCTCGCGAAGTTCGCTGCGAAAAAAATCAGCACGTCGCGGGTAGTCAAACGCCAGCGTCGCAAGCGCGTCAATCACCCGAAAGTTGCCTGTCAAACGCCCGTACACCGTCTCCACGCCCACGATGGCACCGATCACGGGAGCGGGCACACCATACGCTGCTTCGGCTGCAGCAAACTGCGTCTTGTTGGTTCGCATAAAGTCAATGCCGCGCTGTAATCGGTCGCCACCGATGTGCCGCGGCCAATAGATGTGCCACGGCGTCGGCGCACGCACCGGCGCGTCCATGTAGCCAATGATCTTGTCAATTTTTTTGACTTGTGAAAACAACGTATCTATCACGGCGGCGTCGAAACCATCGTTGGCGACCAGCTCGGTCCTAAACGCGGCAAACTCGGCACGCTGCGAGTAGCTCTGGGCGGCGACGTTGATGGGGAAAGCGATTGCAGCGGCGGCGAGCGCAGCCGCGCAAAATGATTGATTGATTAGACGTCGCATAGGCCAGAGATAATAGCGGCATGAGCTATTCCCTATTTCGCCCCGCCTTGTTCTGTCTAGACCCCGAAGCTGCGCACGCGGCTGCATTTGCGGCGCTCGATGCGCAAGCGGCGCTCGGTCTTGCGCGTATCTGGGCCGGGCAAATTCCAGTGACTCCGCAGGTCGAAGTGATGGGTCTCACGTTCCCAAACCGCGTGGGTTTGGCCGCCGGCCTCGACAAAGACGCAAAGCACTTGCGTGGCTTGGCGCAGCTTGGATTCGGTTTTCTTGAAATCGGCACGTTGACGCCGCTGCCACAGCCCGGCAACCCTGCGCCGCGCATGTTTCGTTTGGTTGAGCACGAAGCGCTGATCAATCGATTGGGTTTCAACAATGGTGGCGTTGAGGCCGCGCTCAAACGCCTCCAAACCCGTGATCTCAACATCCCCGTCGGAGTAAACATCGGAAAGAACGCAGCGACGCCAATTGAGCGCGCCGTGGACGACTATTTGATCGCACTTCGCGCGGTGTACGCGACGGCTGACTACATCACGGTCAATATTTCGTCCCCGAACACCAAAAACTTGCGCGATTTGCAAGCGCCGGACTCGGTCGCCGCCCTCGTGTCGACACTCGCGCGCGAAGGCAAGAAATTGGCACGTTTGCATGGCCGGTCCCGCCCGATTGCCGTCAAGATCGCGCCGGACATTGCGGATGACGCCATTGCCGATGTCGTAAACGCGATCATCGATGCTGGGGCGGACGCGATCATTTCGAGCAACACGACCATTAGCCGAGAGACCGTAGCCGGCCACGAGTATGCAAAGGAGGCTGGCGGACTCAGTGGTGCGCCGCTCACGAAGCGCGCTGACGCCGTGCTCGCGAAAGTCGTTAAGGCAACGAACGGGCGCGTTCCGATCATCGGTGTGGGCGGCATCATGTCGGTTGAAGACGCGCGACGAAAACTCGATCTCGGCGCGAGCTTAATTCAGATTTACACCGGGTTGCTCTACCGCGGGCCGGGGTTTGTCGGCGAGCTACTTCGCGGGCTCAGTACACGCGGCTGACCTCAGTCGTCAGAGCCCGCAGACAGTTGCCGTTGCAGCGCTTTGCGCGCCGCTTGAGTGCGGCCTTTACTCGCACCGGTGAAACTCAGATGCAAGCGCCCTGCTCCGGCGGGCACGATCCGCTGAATGACATTTGGAAACTCATGCTTTACGGTTGCGCGGGCGGCCTTGGCAGCCGCCGATTCCGGCAATTGCCAGGCAATCACTTCGCGCGCGTCGGCTGACCCGCCACCGCTTGGGCCGTTTACACGTTCCGCGAACCAGGCATCGAACACAGCATGCGCTCGTTCGGGACTGCCATGAAAAAAGGCTATGTTTCCACATTCGAGAAAACCAGTACCTGACCGTTCTGGAAGGCGTGCCAATCCGACCTCCTCGCGCCCATCTTGCAGGGCTGCAACGGTTGCGCGAACATGGTCATCGGAGTCGGCCCCCAGACTACCGAATGACACCACGACACCCGGAAACTGCCACGCCGCTTGAACAACAGCGGCAATCGCGACGCGATCACTTGGAACGAAACTCACCGCGTCCACAGCGTTTCCCCGGGCCGCCAATGCTTGCGCGACGTGACGTACATGAAGATCAGATCCCGTGGCCAGCGCAAAATCGCCCAACACCAGCAACCGCAGACGATCCATCAACGGTTTCGAATCAGGCAGTCGGGAACATGCCGGCGAGCGCGCGATCCACGATGGGTTCGGACTCGATCAGGCGCGCCTTGTCGGTGCGGAACCATTCCGCGAGTTCCTCGGGCGTCACTGAGGCAGCTTTGCGACCATGTCGCGTCGTGAACAGATAGGTCGTGCCCTGAGGGCTCACCCACGCGAGTTTGGCGTATTTGAGCGCACCTTTTTCGTCGCTCATTTCGATCCACTGATTGCGCTCCATTTGCTTGACCA
>JAKPSO010000254.1 GCA_029571495.1 Pseudomonadota bacterium | reverse complement strand
GGACACGCGATCTCGATGGTGGAGCGGCAACTGATTTCGTTGCGCGATCGAAGCGCGCAACTTGAGCGCCAGCTTTCTGAACTCATCGGTTTTGGCCAACATAGCGATGCGCTGATCGAAAAACTGCATCGCCTCACGCTTGCGCTGTTGCGCTCGCCCGACGCTGCGATGACGCTTGCGGTCGTGAACGAGAGCATGCACTCCGATTTCGCCATTCCGATGAGTGCCGTGCGTTGGTGGGGCGGTTCGATTTCTGATGCGCCGCTCGACGAGACGGCGTCGTGCTCAACGGATGTGCGCAATTACGTCGCGGGACTGGATCGGCCATACGTCGGCCCGAACGCCGCGCACGAATCGCGCGAGTGGCTGGGCGACGCCGGTGCAGGCGCGACGTCGTTCGCGTATGTGCCGCTGACCGATGGCAATGTTGCTGGCGTGTTGATGCTCGCAAGCGACGACGCCACGCGCTTCACGCCGGACATGGCCACCGACGTGCTCTCGCGCCTCGCGCACCTCACGAGTGCCGCGCTCGCGCGCTTTGCCGCGCGCGGCTTCGAGCCGTTGGTCGCGTAAGTTCTGTGGACAATCGCGCTGCGCTCGACGCCTTCGCCGAAGGACTCAAGGCGCGCGGCGCGGCGCAGACGCAGGAACGCTATCTGCGGGCGTGCGAAGCGCTAATCTCCGCGGCGGGCGACACACCGCTCGCAAAACTCCAACGTCACGATATTCAACGCGCACTCGCGAAACTGCACGCCAAGGGCTTGTCGCCGCGCACGCTTGCCGTCACGCTTTCGGCGTGGCGCGCGTGGTTTCGCTACTTAAGCAAATCCGACGCCGCGTTCAATCACGCGATCTTCACCGGCATCAAAGCGCCGCGCGCGCCCAAGCGGCTTCCGAACGCACTCACCGAATCCGAAGCGGTGCGTTTGGTCGAAGCTCCTGAAAACGACGACAGCAACGCCTCTCCGGCGATCATTGCACGCGATCAGGCAATATTTGAAGTGCTCTACGGTTGCGGCATTCGTATCGGCGAATTGGTGGGCCTCAACGTGCAAGACGTTGACCTCGCAAGCGGCGAAATGCGCGTGTTCGGCAAAGGCCGTAAAGAGCGCATCGCGCCGCTCGGTGCGCCGGCGATTGCGGCAATCAATGCGTGGCTCGCGATGCGCATCGCGCCGCTACAAACGAACGACGCCAACGCGCTCTTCCTCGGCACCCGCGGCGAGCGCATCAGCGCGCCGGTGGTGCGTCGCGCACTGAAAGCCCGCGCATTGCAACAAGGCATCACGTCCAACGTGTACCCGCATCGGCTACGCCACTCCTTCGCGTCGCACGTCTTGCAAAGCTCCGGCGATCTGCGTGCGGTGCAAGAACTCATGGGCCACGCAAGCATCGCCTCCACGCAGGTGTACACGCACCTCGATTTTCAGCATCTAGCGAAGGTCTACGACCAAGCGCATCCGCGGGCGCGGAAGAAGGCTGGGACGAAGTAGGACGGCTTGCGTGGAAACTTGCGGTACAACTTTATATCGGCAATGACCATTGAATACTCGTTGGCAGTCTGTTTTTTTAGGTCAACAGTAGAAATGAATCCACTGAAATGGCCGTCGATCTGCCAACCAAGCTAAAAAGCTGCTAACCACCACCCTGCATTTGCGCCCAAGATGCGAGGGTGCCGATTGCACGGTTTTCAACCTCGACAGATGCGTTAGGATTCGAAAATGCCGCTCCCCTCTGGTAGATCAATCCCCACGCTCACTCCTTTCGAGTACGAGTTGGCAGTTAAGGCCATCCTCGATGCGGATGGTTTATCCCTTCAGCGTTATGCCTCCGGACATTTGCAACCGGTATCGGGCGTTGACGGCGAGTACATCATTGACGTGGTGGCAACTTTCGACGCGCTCGGCGCAGCGTTTGTAGTGTTAGTCGAATGCAAGCACGAGAAGCGAAAGGTTGAGCGACAGGATGTGCAAGTCCTGAAGTCAAAACTCGAATCCACTGGAGCTCACAAGGGCATGCTGTTTTCGATCTCGGGTTTCCAACGCGGCGCGGTTGAATATGCCGACGTTCACGGCATCGCACTTGTGCAGTTAGTCGATGGCTTCTCAACGTGGCATACCCGCTCAATCGGATTAGATTCTCCGCCCCCGACGTGGCAGAAGCTGCCCCGATACGTGGGCTGGTGGCACCACGGGAGCCATCGAGCCGTACTGTCGGCGTACGATAGTAAGTACACACAAAGGGCTCTAGATCTTCCCGGCAATAACAGCCCTATTGATCGGCGAAACGTTTAGCGATGGAGGTGCAGTGATAGTTGATCGAATTCGCAGAGAGATTGCGGGAAGTGCCGTAATTCCTAAGCCAGAGGCAACGGCCCCCTTTTACGTCAAAGGTTGGGGAAGGCGACGCGGACAAGCCGCCCTGATCTACAAAATTCCCAATCATTCAAATCCGTCGAAACCACATGAAAAGGGCGTTACGGAAGGTGAACTGAATGCAGCGTACGAAGAACTTTTGGCTACCGACACACTTACCCGGACCTGGTTCAACCATGCGCTGCGTGAATGCGCCGCCGAAGGTGCTTGCAACTTCACAACAATTGGCGGACTCTTCCAGTTACTAGGCATTGCCTACTATGCAGGTCGTGGCATTTACAGACTTCACGCCTGACCTCGTGCGTTTCGTATCGTCAAAAAGCAAAGGCGCTTGATACGAATGCGCCTCACCGCCCTCGCATCCGCAACCACCGCGCGCGCACTGGGCGCAGCCAAAGGTAATTGACGAGCCAGTAGCCGTTCACTGCGAACCAAAGCCCCATGACCGGCAGGCCGATGGCCAGCGGCCAGCCTAGCGATTGCACCCAATCGGTGAGCGCGCTGAACCACGCAGTGGTGCCAAACGTGGCGTCACCGAAAGGTTGCAGCTCGTGTGTGCCGGGGATC
>JAKPSO010000234.1 GCA_029571495.1 Pseudomonadota bacterium | reverse complement strand
CGGGTTGGATGAGCTTGTGCGTGCCGATCACCAGATCAACCGTGCCTTCCTCCATGCCTTTGACGGTGGCCTTGACTTCCTTCGCGGAGCGGAAACGCGACAGCTCCTCGATGCGAAGCGGCCACTGCGCGAAGCGGTCCTTAAAGGTCAAGTAATGCTGTTCCGTGAGCAGTGTCGTCGGTACCAATACCGCCACTTGCTTGCCGCCCATCAGTGCGACAAACGCCGCGCGCAGCGCGACTTCGGTTTTGCCGAAACCTACGTCGCCGCAGACCAATCGATCCATCGGTTTTGCCGCCACCAAATCTTGAATGACGGCTGCAATCGCGGCGCTTTGATCCGGCGTTTCCTCGAAGCCGAATCCACTCGCGAAAGTTTCGTAATCGCTCCAGTCGATCTTGAACGAATGGCCTGTGCGGGCAGCACGTTGCGCATAAAGATTTAAGAGCTCAGCGGCGGTGTCGCGCGCCTGTTGTGCGGCTTTCTTGGTCGCCTTTTCCCATTGGCCAGAACCGAGCGTGTGCAGTGGTGCGTGCTCCGGTGAGGTGCCGCTGTAACGGGAGATGAGGTGCAGATTCGAAACGGGAACGTAGAGCTTCGCATTGGCCGCGTACTCGAGGTGCAGAAATTCGTTTGATCCGTCGCCAAGGTCAAGCGAAACGAGGCCGAGATAGCGACCAATGCCGTGCTCTTCGTGCACCACCGGATCGCCCACTTTGACCTCGGAGAGGTCTTTCAACATCGAGTCGATGTTGCTCGTCTTCACGCGCTTACGCCGCGACGAGCGTGTGGTGCTCGGGTAGATCTCGGCCTCAGTGACGAAGCTTAGTTTTTCTTCAACGAGGATCGTGCCGGTGAAGAGCGGCGCGGGTGTGATGCAGAATGATTCGGTGGAACTCGTGAACGCAGCATAGTCGTCGACCTTCGCGGGTGTCAGACCATGTTCTACAAACATCTCTTGCAACGTCTGCAAGCGGCCGGCGCTTTCTGCACATAGCAGTACCCGGCCTTTTTGCTGCGTGGCTACCGCAAGAAAATCCGCTAACGCGCCGAGCGGACGTTCTTTGCGTCGGTCGATTTCCATTGCGGGGACGCGACGCGTTGTGTCGGGTTCGCCCGCCTTCAGCTCGTACCGCGAAAAATTCTTGACCTCATGCAGAAAGTCGTCGCGGCCCAAATACAGCTCGTTCGGTTCCAGGAGCGGGCGCGCGCTGTCGCCGCGCAGCAAACCCCAGCGTTCGCGCGTCTCTTTCTCAAAGTCCGTGAGCACCGCATGAACATCGCCGATCAGCGCGAGAACGGCGTCGTCGGCGACATAGTCGAATAACGTTTCCGCCGCGTCGAAAAATAGTGGCAGGTAGTACTCAATGCCGCCGGGAAACACGCCATTCGAGACATCTTTGTACGCGGAAGATTTTGAAGGGTCGCCTTCGAAAATTTCGCGAAAGCGCTGCCGAAAAACTGTGCGCCCGGCCTCGTCCGTAGGAAACTCGCGCGCGGGCAACAACGAGAGTTCGTTGACCGGATAGAGCGTGCGTTGACTATCGGGCTCGAAGGCTTTGATCGACTCGATTTCGTCGTCGAACAAGTCGAGGCGAACGGGAAGCGTGCCGCCCGTTGGGTAGATGTCGATGATGCCGCCGCGCACGGCGAATTCGCCTTGCGACACAACTTGCGTGACGTGCGTATACCCGCCGAGCGTCATTTGCTGGCGCAGCTTTTCAACCTCGAGTTTCTGCCCTTTTTTGAGTTCGAACGTGCGCGCTGCGACGAAGCTTCGCGGCGCGAGGCGCTGCGTGGCCGTGGTCGCCGACACGATCAAAATGTCGCATGTGTTGGTCGAAAGTGCGTACAGCGCCTTGAGGCGATCGCTCACCAAATCCGGGTGCGGCGAAAAGTGATCGTACGGCAACGTCTCCCAATCCGAAAACTCGCGCACGCGAAGTGTCG
>JAKPSO010000233.1 GCA_029571495.1 Pseudomonadota bacterium | reverse complement strand
TAAAGAGCGCATCGCGCCGCTCGGCGCGCCCGCGATTGCGGCGATCAACGCGTGGCTCGTGGCACGCAGCACGCCGCTACACACCGACGCCGCCAACGCGCTCTTCCTCGGCGCGCGCGGCGATCGGATCAGCGCGCCGGTCGTGCGTCGCGCACTGAAAGCCCGCGCGTTGCTACAAGGCATCACGTCCAACGTGTACCCGCATCGGCTACGCCACTCCTTCGCGTCGCACGTGTTGCAAAGCTCCGGCGATTTGCGCGCGGTGCAAGAACTCATGGGCCACGCAAGCATCGCGTCGACACAGGTGTACACGCACCTCGATTTTCAGCATCTCGCGAAGGTGTACGACCAAGCGCATCCTCGCGCGCGCAAGAAAGCGGCGGCAAAGTAACGGTTTCGCGGTGCGGCGAGATATTTCGGGTCGCTCGCTAGACACTCGCATTCGATTTTGCGTTAATTACAGACTATTCTGAACGGCATTGCCTCGCGAGGCCGATTCCCGTGTTTTCCTCCATGTTGTCCAAAAGGAACCTGCCCGTGCGTATTGCAAAAATCATCTCGTCTGCGGCGCTATTGCCCGTTGTTGCGTTTGCTCAAACTCCAGAATTCATCACCATCACCTTTGACTCCGCGAGCATTGGTGTGCCGGTCGGGGCATGGTTGCCCGCGATTTTGGCGAGCGCGATCGGCGTCACCGCATTCGTTTGGCGCAAGAAATTGAGCCGCGCGGCAAACACGCTGGCGATTGTGGCCGCAGGCGCATTAGCGATCGGCGCCGCCACGCAAATGACCGATGCGGTCGCTGGCCCGCGCCCTGCAATCACACTGGTCACTAGCCCAAGCCTAACGCCGATCGACGGCGCGGCGACGTGGCTGGTTAACAACAACGCCGGTGTGCCAATCCGTTTGACCGGTGTGTCGGAAAACTCGGTTTGCTACGAGATCGATACGGTCAACACAACCTGCACGGTTGGCCTCACGATGAGCGCAGGTGCAACCTGCCAAGTCGCACTCAGAAATGCCACCGCCTGCCAGTAACTAAAACGCGTCTAGAGCGCCCGCAGTGCTGCGCGCGTTGAAAAAATGGGCCGATGCGAGCCCATTTTTTTGTGAGATTTTGTACGTGCCGCGCGCAGGTTACGGTCTAGCGCCGCACAAAAATAATGGGCGCACACGCCAAATGCGCAGCGCTGGGCGACGACAGATCTAACCGCGCGCCAGCCTTGGTCACCACCTGCGCATCCATCAACGCGCCACTCCAAGCTACACGATAGCGTCCCGGTGCCGACACATCGTATCCGCGTTGCAGCGGCACACGAAAGCGTTTGCTCGTGCCCGGTTTGAGTCGTAGATATTCCGACGCGTCCGGCGGCATGCGCTTGGCCATTGCGCCAATGTAGGGCCGTGGTTGTCCGTCGTGTTCAACCACGAGACTGTCTGCCAGCCAGCCTTCCATTGGCGTATTCCGCTTCAATAGCGCTATCGTGTTTTCGCTGCGATTACGCAGCGATATGGTGAGTGTTGCACTCTGATGCCGCGTGAGTCTTGCGGGGATGCTTAGTTGGCAATCCACATCAATGTGTCGCGCAGCATCGGTCGCGCTCTGCGCAATTGCTGATGAAGATACGAATGCGCCCAAAGTGCTCGCCATCACGAAAAAAACGCCGGAGAGGCCAATGGCCGCCCGGCGTTTTGGGTTAGATCGCATCGAGCGCAAACATAGCCAACGCACGATGCGTCAGGCACGAATTAACGTGCAATTGGTTATGGTTGCGCAGGCGTGTTCTCTGCGAAGTACTCATGGCTGTCGGCATTCATGATTGCTTGTGATGGATTGCTCAGCGCGAGGCTCTTCGCCGCGGTTTGGCCGTACGCATAGTCCTGCGTTCCAGCCACCACGGTGAAGTGCGACGTTTCGTGCACGAGCGTGCCAGCTTTCGAATCCGTACCCGTGGCCGGCGCGCTCCAGAATGCGCCGCACAGATAGATTTTGTAGGGCTGCGACGGATAGACGTAGGCATAGGTCGTTTTCTTCGTGCAACCACAATCAAACACGATTGGTTGCGTGTTGTAGACCGAGCGAATATTCGTGTAGTGTGTCTTTATGGTGTTCCAGTTGGCGGTTGAAAACGTGCCAAACCAAGTTTTGTAACGCGTGGTCGCCGATGGTGTGCCACTGAGGTAGGTCACAGCGCCACCTGCGTAGGCCTCAGCATTTACCAGCGCGGTCATGAGGTCGGCCTTTTTGCTCGCGGTGCACTTGGTGCCCGAATAGCTCACGCCGCCCGCGCCCGCCGCTTTGCTGTGATCAATCGCAGAGAGAAGGCTGCGGAATGGATCCGGTTCAACAGCCAGCGAAATCGCATCCGACGACAGAGTCTGCCCCGCGATCGCCTGTTTCGCCGAACCCGAGAACGCCACTTCGAAAACGCCGCCCTGCGCGAGATTAAAGAGGCTCGAAAGCTCGTAGTTCACTGACAACGATTCACCCGGTTGCAACACCGTTGCTTCATCCGCCGTAAGCGCGGTGCGCTTCACCAACGCTCCCAAATAGTCGGCGGGTTGTCCGTCGCGCGTAACTTTCAGGAACGAGCGATCCGGATCGCTCGAGTCGAACAACCAATTCGCGAGCATCACGGGCGCGGCCGACGTGTTGCTGAACACCACGCCAATCACGACGTCGTCATTGGAGCGGTGATATGCCTTTGAAGTGCTGAGCGAAGTCGCGACAACGCCGGTCGCCCCACCTGAATCGATCGCGTCAACGCTTCGGTCTTTCGGTGCCGCGGTGACAACCGTTACGCAGGAAGCGAGCAAAGCGCTCGCCAGCAATTTCCAAATCAATTTCATGGTGTTCGACTCCCTAATGGATTTTGAAAGGTGACGGTGAGGCGTGCCGCTTTGCAACGCAAAAACGCTCGATAACGCAAAGCTATTGCATGCGACGAATGCGGTCAATAGGGCGCCCGGTTTCAAACGGGTCGACGTTTCGCATGACGTCAGATCAAACTCTCGAAAGCAGGGAGACGGGTCTTCACCCACCTCGCATCCGCAACCACCGCGCGCGTACCGGGCGCAGCCACAGGTAGGTGACGAGCCAGTAGCCGTTCACTGCGAACCAGAGTCCCATGACCGGCAAGCCGATGGCCAGCGGCCAGCCTAGCGATTGCACCCAATCGGTGAGCGCGCTGAACCACGCGGTGGTGCCAAACGTGGCGTCACCGAAAGGTTGCAGCTCGTGTGTGCCGGGGATCAGCAGCGCGCCGATATTGAACGCGACGATGTAGAGCGGGACGATGGTAATTGGGTTTGTGTAGAAGGTCGTGATCACACCGGCGACGATGTTGCCGCGCAAGAGCGAGCACGCCACGATGGTGCCCGCGATTTGGAGCGGACCTGGGATAAGTCCGCACAACAGACCGACGGCCACACCCATCGCCAGCGGGCGGCGCGTGAACGAAAACAAGTCGTGCCGATCAAGCCACGGTTTCGCCCACGCGAGCGACGGGCGATCAAGCTCTCGCAGAACCCTTGGCTCAAGCGAGCGAAACCAGCGCTTAATGTTCATCCCGAATGCGTGCCGTTTTTATCTTTGCCGCGCGAGACGTAAAACGACGCGAGCATCGAGGAGGCGATTAGACCAGCGGTAACCGCCAGTGCGATGCCAATCGGGATTTTGTAGAAGTCGATGAGCAGCATTTTTGTTCCGATGAAGACGAGCACGAGCGCCAGGCCGTACGCGAGCAAGTGGAAGCGATCCGCAAGGTCTGCGAGCAAAAAGTAGAGCGCGCGGAGTCCCAAGATCGCGAAGATGTTGGCAGTGAGCACGATGAACGGATCGTCGGTGATGGCGAAGATGGCGGGAATGGAGTCGACAGCGAAGATCATGTCCGTCACGCCGATCATTATGAGAACGACGAAGAGCGGCGTGTAGTGCTTAACGCCGTTGATCTTAGTGGAGAGCTTCTCGCCGTCGAACTGCGTGGTCAGCGTGATCCGTTTGCGGAGAAATTTCAGTACCGGGTTTTGTTCGATGTCCGGTTCTTTGCCGGCCGCAAACCACATCTTGATGCCTGTAATGACCAAAAACGCACCGAAAACGTAGAGCACCCAGTGAAACTGCGCCAAGAGCCAAGCGCCAGCAAGGATAAGAATCGCGCGCAAGATGATTGCGCCAATGATGCCCGTGATGAGCGCTCGCTTTTGATATTCAGCGGGCACCGCGAAGTACGTGAAGATCATCAAGAAGATGAAAATGTTGTCCACCGACAGGCTCTTCTCAACCAAGTAGCCGGTGATGAATTGCATCGACACTTCATTAGCAATCTCGCGTCCTTGCGAGCCGTTGAGATACCACCACAACAGCGCAACAAACACGAACGCCAGCGAGAACCAGAGCACGCTCCAGCCCGCAGCTTCTTTCATCGTAACCTTGTGCGCGCCCTGTTTTTCCATGACCAGCAGGTCAATAGCAATCGCGATCATGACAAAGACGGCAAAGCCCGTCCACATCCACCATGTACCAATGGTTTCCATTTGTGTTTCCTAGAGGTGGTTAGCGCAATGTTGTGCGAGAGCGCTTACTCAGCCGCTGGTTTGGCGAGCAACAGAACGTGCGTCGCCCGCCGTTTTTTGCTCTGCGCGTAGACGAACGCGGCAAGAATCGCGGCCGTGAGCACTGCGCCGCTCACTTCGTCGAACCACGAATGCGTCGGCAAGTACGCCGCGAGGAGTTTCTCGTCGAGAATCATTTGCGTTGCGGTCCAGATAAGCACGCCCGCTCCGACGGTAATGATCCACGAGTGTTTATCGACGAGTTTGAGTACGAGGGTGGAGCCCCAGACCATGATCGGTACGCTGATGAGGAGTCCGAGTACCACGAGCAGAAAACTTCCTTGCGCCGCGCCCGCAACGCCGAGCACATTGTCAACGCCCATGAGCGCGTCGGCGACGATGATGGTCTTGAGTGCGCCCCAAAAACCGTTTGCCGCGCCGCCGTGCGCGTCGCCGTGGTCGTTGGCGGGGTTCATGAGTTTGTAGGCGACCGGCAAGAGCAACAAACCGCCGGCCAGCATGAGGCCGGGAATTTTCAGGAGCCACACAATCCCAAGCGTGAAGACGATGCGAATGCCAATCGCGCCGGCGGTACCCCACAGGATGACGCGTTTTTGCAAGTGCTGCGGCACGTTGCGCGCAGCAAGGCCGATGACGAGCGCGTTGTCGCCTGCAAGCACGAGGTCGATGACGATGATGGTCAGGAGCGCCATCAGAAACTGTGTCGAGAGAATATCCATTGAAGCGAAGGTCCGTAGAAGCGTTGACATGGGTCACGCGGCGCACGTTTGACACGCACACGAGCTCGGCTTTCGATATGGATCGGTTGCCTTCGCTGATGCGTTCGCGCAACGTGCAGTTGCGTGACGGTGAGCGAAGGTCTTGCTTAGCGAAAAATCGGTGGCGCTTGCGCAGCAACGATTTTTCGCCCACCCGCCCCGGAGAACACAGCGGCAAACCAACGGTTTGTCACGCGAACTCGTATTGACGAAACGGATGTGGGAGCTACTCCCCTTCAAGCGCGCAATTATGGCGAGCGATTGCGTTTGTGCAAGACATTTTTATGCACTGCTTTTTCGCGCAAACGACCGTCCAGCGGTCGTTGCAGCACGGTGCGCGGTATTTGCGACTTGTTATTAAATCAAGCTGTAACGACCGCCCGGTGGTCGTTTGCGCCATAAAGCCATTAAATTCGGTGAAATTTCTCGGCAAATTGCGCGTTTTCTGCGATTGCGCACAGTTCCGGAATGTGTGCCTGACGACGCGTGACGCCGCACACTGCCCCGATAATGTTTCGAAGGAGGATTCACGATGTATGCAATGAAATTCGCGCTGGCGGCGGCCGCGGCGTGCTGTCTTGGCGCAAGCGCGACTCACGCGCAACCGGCCCCGCAGTGGCCCATTCCCGGAAAGACGATTCGCATCGTGTTGCCGTTTCCGGCGGGCGGCGCGGGCACCGACATGATGGCGCGATTGATCGGCAAGAAGCTCTCCGATGAGACCGGCGCGCCGGTCGTCGTCGACAACAAGCCCGGTGCGTCAACGATCATCGGCGCGCAGGAAGTTGCCAAGGCGGCGGCCGACGGACACACGCTTCTCTACACCATCGTCATCACGCACACGCAGAACCCACACCTCTTCGCGAAGCTGCCTTACGATCCGTTCAAGGACTTCACGCCGATCTCACAAGTAGCACGCTCTGCGACGATTCTTGTGGCGGGAAAGGAGGTGCCGTTTAGTGATTTCAAAGGCATGGTGGCCTACGGCAAGGCCAACCCCGGCAAGCTCAACGTGGCCTCGTACAGCGCGGGCTCGACGGCACACATCAATGCGGAAATGCTGCGCGTGGCTTCGGGCATCAACATGGTTCATGTGCCGTACAAGGGCGTGGCTGATGCACAGAAGGCTTTGATGTCAAACGAAGTGCAGCTCTACTTCGACGGTACGTCAAGCGCGGTGACCTCGATCAAAGCGGGCACCGCGAAGGGCATCGCCACGGCAACCGACAGGCGCGTGTCGGTGCTGCCCGATTTGCCGACGTTGGCGGAGGTGGGTGTGCCGGGCATCGACATCGTGGGTTGGCAAGGTTTCTTCGCGCCCGGTGGCATGCATCCGGAACTCGCGAACAAGATTTCCGCGGTGCTCGCGAAGATCACGAAGAGCGAAGAAATCTCGTCGCTCATCAAGAGCCAAGGCAATGAGCCGACAGGCACAACCAGCGAAGAGTTCGCGAAGATCGTGCGCAACGATTACGAACGCTGGGGCGC